>JALOTS010000320.1 GCA_025457785.1 Pontiellaceae bacterium
CGGCTGTGCGCGCTGCAATTCGGACGCGCCGTCAGGCCAGACGCTCGGAGAGTGCATCTGCTGTCACGCCGAGGAAAACGCGATTGTGCAGGCGGCCTATCACGGCATTGCGGTGAAGGACGGAACCCTTTACTGCACCATGAGTCCGTGTCTGATGTGTACGAAAATGATCATCAACGCGGGCCTTGCGGAAGTGGTTTATGAGCATGAATATCATTTCAATGAGCAGGCGCGGGCTTTGTTTGCGGAGGCTGGCGTCACATGCAGGCAGTTCAAGAGGGTTTCGCGATAAAACTATGAAAAGACATTTCTTCATTCTGGGACTTGCGGCGGGGTTGTGTCTGCCGGTTTGCGCCGTCAATCTGCCGTTCCCGGTCGGCGAGGAGCTGGTTTACAAGATCACCTGGAACGCTGTTCCGGTGGCGCAGGCGACTGCTGTAACGAAAAGGGAGATGTATGAAGGGCGCAGGGTGATCGCGCTTCAGATGACCATTCGCACCTTTGCCTTTTTTGATTCCTTTTTTATAGTGGATAATTTCTACGAAAGCCTGATCGATCCGGAAACCTTTCTGCCGATCCGTTATGTCAGTAAAATCCGTGAAAAGTCCTATCGCTGTCATGAGTCCACTAACTTTGATTATAAGACGATGACGGCGAGCTATCAGCATTTGATCAGCGGCAAGACGAAGAGCTATGACATCAAACCCGAAACGCGCGACCTGATCAGTTTTATGTATTTCATGCGTTCGAAGCATTTGAAGGAAAACACCAAAACAGAATACAAGGTGATGACCGATGAGAAAATTTATGATCTGTTCCTCACCGCATTCAGTCTGAAGGCGGTCAGTCTGCCGAATTACGATAAAAAAATTCTGAGCATTGAGCTGAATCCGGAGGCCAGTTTTGACGGCCTGTTTGTCCGCAAGGGAAAGGCAACCGTCTGGATTTCGCGTGATTTCCGGCATCTGATGACGCATTGATGACTCAGGCGCGGCTGAGCGTTCCGTTCGGACGGGTCAGCGTAACGCTTCACGAGGTGAAGGGGCCGGGGAGTGATTTTTGGATTACGCAGAAAACAAACCGCGATGACGGGGAAAATCAATAGCGCGTCATGTTGAGAAGCCGATGAACTACGATGTGATGATCGCCGGAGCCGGGGCAGGCGGTGTGCCCGCAGCCGTTGCTGCGGCGCGGCGCGGCGCAAAAACGCTTCTGCTGGAAACGGGCGCGGCGCCCGGCGGCACAATGACCGCCGGGCTGGGCTTCCCGGTTTGCGGCCTGTTCGAAAACGAGGTTTCCCGTCCGCCCCGTCTGCTGAACGGCGGCCTGTCCGAAGAGTTTTTCAATGCGGTTTGTGAGGCGGACCGCGATCCGGTGGTGACGATGGGGCGGGTTTATGTCTGCCGCTGCTCCGCCGCGCTGTTCCGTTCGATCTTTGAACGCTGGCTTGATCATAAAAATCTGACGTTTATCCCTCGCATAACCGGGTTGGAGGCTGAAACCTCCGGCGGAAAAATCGGGCCGTTGCGGTTCCGGACATCGGACGGAGTACAGCAGACGGTTTTCCCAAAACAGGTGATTGACTGCACGGGGCAGGGGGCGGTGATCCGGCAAAGCGGGGCGGCTCGGATTGAACCGGCGAAACTTCCGCTGGCCGGTTTTGCCGTCCGGCTTTGCGGCATCGGGCCGGATCTTCTATTGTCCGTCAAAGTTCCCTATCAGTTGCGCAAAGCGGTTGAAGCCGGGGCTCTGCCGGACTGGTGCCGCTTCACCTTTTTTTCACCCGGACATCCGGATGGCCGCGAAGCGGTTTGTAAATTCAGTCCGCCGGCCGCATTCACGACAGACGAAACATTTGCCGTGGTTCAGCGGGCTCTGGCCGTATTGCGTGCGGAAATTCCGGCCTTCCAAACCTTGGAAATAATCGAATGTTCACCGGCGGTTTTGCAGCGCGAAGGCGTGCGGCTTAAAGGGCGGTATGTGCTGACGGGCGACGACGTGCGCGCCGCAAGAACGTTCGGGGATGCCGCCGCGCGCGGTGCATGGCCGATGGAATATTGGGATGCCGGAAACGGCCCGCAGTACACGTTTGTCGAAACGGGTCCGTTTTATGAAATTCCGCTGCGCGCATTGCGCTCGGAAACCTTTCAAAACCTATGGGCGGCGGGCCGCGCGCTTTCCGCCGATTCGGCGGCGCTTTCATCGGTGCGGGTGATCGGCACGGCGATGGCTGCCGGAGAAGCCTGCGGCAGGGCCGCCGTGGAGAATGTAATATGAACATCGTTGAACTGATCCGTTGCGAAACCGCCGGACTGCCGGAGGGCCAAATCGCCGTACGCACCGAAGCGGGCGAGCTGTCGTACCGTGAACTTTTCCAAACCGTGGAAACGGTTGCCGCGCTGCTGAAGGAACAGGGCGTTGCGCCGTTCGTCCGTGTCGGCCTCGCCTTTCCGGACAGCATCGATTACATCATTTTAAGTTTGGCCGTATTGTCGCTCGGCGCGGTACTGGTGCCGGTTAGCGTTTCTTCCGTACGGGAGGTCGCCGAAGAAATCCTTGAAAAAACGGCAGCGGAATTTTTGATCAGTTCAACGGAACTTTTTTCCGCTGATACAAACCGGATAGACTGCCGGGTGCTTCCGGTGCAGGGCGGGTTTTATCTCACGCGCTGCAAGCCGTCCGCTTTACTGCCGGATGAATTTAAGCAAATGGAACCGGCCTTTATCCGTTTTTCATCCGGCACAACTGGTACGAGCAAAGGCGTTCTGCTGTCGCATACCGCTATCGCCGAACGGACGGCGGCGGCGGATCAGGCGCTGAAAATCACCTCCGCCGACACGGTGCTCTGGGTGCTCTCGATGAGTTTTCATTTCGTCGTTTCCATCCTGCTTTTCCTGCGGCGCGGTGCAACCATCTGGCTGTGCAGTGAGTCGTTCCCTTTCTCCTTTCTTTCGGCTGTGCAACGTGGCGACGGCACCTTTATTTATGCCACTCCGTTTCATTACCGGACGCTGATCGAATCCAAAACAATCGGGCCGGATGCGCTGCGGCCCATTCGCATGGCGATTTCGACCGCGATGAAACTGCCGCCCGAAACCGGAATTTCATTTCGCGAAAAATTCGGACTCGAACTCACCGAGGCCTACGGGATTATCGAAGTCGGTCTGCCGTTTGTGAATGCGGACGGCGCACGGCCCGCCGGATCGGTTGGACGGGCTCTTCCGGGGTTTGAACTGCAAATCCGCAGCGCGGATAAAAACGGCATTGGCGAAGTGCTGTTGCGCGGGCCCGGAATGTACACGGCCTATTTGTATCCTTGGCAGCCGCGCTGTACAGATGATTGGTTTGAAACCGGCGATACCGGGCGGTTGGATGCGGACGGTTTTCTTTCTCTGCTGGGACGCAGCAAAAACCTGATTAATTTCGCGGGGATGAAGGTGTTTCCTTACGAGGTCGAGGCGGTACTCGAGCGGTACCCCGGCGTGCGCGCCTCTCTGGTTTATCCGGAGGCGCATCCGCGCTACGGCCAGCTTCCCTGTGCAAAAGTCGAAGCTGCCGGTCTGACGGCGGATGAACTTCAGCGGCACTGTTACACGCACCTCGAAAGCTATAAAGTCCCCAAGAAAATCGAATTCGTTGACCGGCTTGAACGGACGGAAAGCGGAAAAATCAAACGGACGGTGTAGAACCTTCGTCCGAAGGGGCCAGCATTTTGCGCGGCAAAAAAATGTTCGTAACCGCTTCGTTTTCAGAAAGCAAGCGGTTGTCCCCGCCGGCGGGCCATGTCTGCGACGCAGCGCGGAAGCCGGGTCGCACCTGACAGCGACGACAACCGCTACCGCCTCACCAACGAAACCGTGGCTGTTGCTGGAGGGACGACGTCCTCGTCGTCTTACACCTGGGACAACGCCGACAACCGCCGCACCAAAACGATGCCGCACCAAAACGATCGCGATTTTAACGAATTCAACGTTTTTAACGACTTCGTATTCCAACAACGCCCTCAACCAGATGTTAGGTTATGTAGCCGAGGTCCAAGACCTCGGAGGCACCGTCACCAACGCCGTCACCTTCGCCTGCGATCCAAATGGGGCCCGCACGAATAAAACAGAAACGGTTTCAACGACTTCAACGGTTTCAACGAATTTAACGAGGTATTCCTACGACCCCGACAACCGCCTTTTAACGGCTTCAACGACTGCAACGAATTCAACGGCCCTCCACACCTTCGCCTACGACTACCGTTCGCGCCG
>JALOTS010000321.1 GCA_025457785.1 Pontiellaceae bacterium
TCGGAGCCGAACCGCTGAAGAGCCGCGCAATCAATCTCGTACTGCTGCATCCATTCAAAATGTTTATTAACCGTTTGATCATTCCAGTTGGAAAACATTTTAGCGGGCTGCCCGTTCCCGAGATTCCCGGTGAAGGCCGATTGCAGAGATCCATTCTGGTAAAACTGACAGCCGGAATAGGTCGTCGTATATTCGCTCACACTGGGCCAGCATTCCATGTTGGTATGTTTCCATTTGCTCACCAAAGAGCCGTCGTTAGGGGCCGAAAGCCAGCCCTGGTAGCCAACAACCACTTTGCCGACTACATCACCGCCATAGGCACACAAACTGCCCGCTGTCATACAAATGACAACTGTCGATATGATTCCAAACCTCGTCCTGCCGAACATTTTCTGAACCAATCTCATGATCCGTCTCCTTTGTTTAATGATGCAGCTTCTTCCGTTTGCGGATGCCGGCTCCTTCGTTCTTGAATTCACGCAACCGTCATCGCTTTTCGAACAACTTGTACCTGTTAATCAAACTACCCCCCTTCTTCTTTCCTACGGATCATACGAATAAATCCGCCTGGAAACTTCCCGTATTCTATTCACTTAATAAAAAATGTCAATTCATTGAATGAGATTTTGACAATTTTCAGCGGCTTTGTTGTTTCCGTTGTTTATTGTTTTTGGATCCCCGCACCCCCTTACTCCTTTGCGGTCTTTTTTCGCCCGCAACCTGTTTCTTTCCAGCCGGTTCTGACCATCTGTTTCTTGCCGCGCAAAAATGATAGATTCTTCCGCTGAAGAACCTATAGTTCAAAACCGGTGGAGGCGGGTGCCGGCGTATCGGGGTTGCCGCATGGATAAAACCGGTCGGACCGGATCGAAAGGAGCGGATTGATGATGATGAAAATGGTGCATTCGGTTATAGGCGCTGTTCTTTTTTCCGGCAGTCTGTTCGGGGGAGTCTCTTCGATCGAAGAGCTTGATAACGCCGCCCTTTTCAGTTTTGCGGTCTTCAGCGACAGCCGGGGAGAAACCGACGAAAACGCCGGAAAAGCCCTTGAATGGATTAAAACCCACGACGATTTCTGCATCGCCAACGGCGACATTTTCGATGGCAACGCTGCGGTGGATGAAGCCTTTTTGGCGATGTGGAGAGATGACAGCTATTGGCATAACAATCTTTATCCCGCATTCGGCAACCATTGCAGCCGCATCAATGGCGGCTTCCAGCCTCAATGGGGCCGCCCCGCGTTTACTCTGACCAATCTGAATCTTATCGGCCGGCCCGGTGTGGAATTCAGAATCCCGACATCTGAACCGATCCGCAGTTTCCCGACAAAGGACGCGCAGTTGGCCGGGCAACCCTATACGAATTATCCAGACCAATATATCGATTATTATGTGCGGCGGACGTTTGGCGATTTTACCGTTCATCTGGTGATCGTATATAAGCAGGACCGTGCGGTTTTCGCGCAGCGGTCCGCTGACTTTCTTTACAGCAAGGTCATGGAACTGGCATCCTTCAAGACAGATCATGATATCGTTATTCTTGCGGCCCATGATGAACGGTGGTTCGGGAGATCGGCACGGGAAGGGTTTGCCGGATATCCTGTCCCGTTGACCGACGACAAGCTGAAAGACATGCTGGCCGATTCGGACTTGATCGTCAGCTCAAGCGATCACCGGTTCCGCCGGCTCCATGAAGAGGATTCCTATGGAGTTCTCAATCAGGCGCTGGTGGTGGATTCCGGGCAGGTTTACAATGCGGAGGACACCGACGGATATCTGGAAGCACATGTATTCGACAATCCGCCCCGGTTCACCGTTCAGTACATCGGCTGCAATAACACCCCGAGAAAACTGCATATCAACGTTCCTGTTTCGTATAAACTTCTTCCGGAAAGGGGCGAAACAATCCAGCTCGTGACACCTATGCTGAAATACGTGAACGGACCGATTGTTCAGCCGCTCGATTGGGATACGTTTTTGATTGGTCCGCATGAAAATTAAACTGAATGAAAAACCGTTTGAAGTCGAAGAGGGAATGACCCTGTTCGGGCTGCGCGACGCGCTGAAACCGGGGGCGGATGTGCTGATCCTCAACGGCGCGGCGATGTTTTCCGATGTTCCGCTTTCTTCCGGCGATGAGGTCAGCCTGATTCGGCGGGGCGAAGTGCCGTCGGCGGATGAACTGGAAGCGCTGATGATTTCGCGTCATACGCCGGGTGTGCATGCTAAAGTGAAAGCGGCGACCGTCGGGATTGCCGGACTGGGCGGGCTGGGCTCGGCGATTGCCGTTGCGCTGGCGCGTGTCGGGGTCGGCAGACTGATTATCGCTGATTTCGATGTGGTGGAGCCGAGCAACCTGAACCGTCAGCAGTATTTTGTGGATCAGATCGGGATGCTGAAAACCGATGCGCTGGTTTCCAACCTTCGGAAAATCAATCCCTATGTTCAGGTCGAGGCGCACACGGTGAAGGTGACACCCGAAAATCTCTTTCCAATGTTTGGAACCGTGGATGTGATGATCGAGGCGTTTGACCGGGCGGATCAGAAGGCGATGCTGCTGCAGGCGTTTACGGAACAGCGGCCGCAGGTTCCGTTTGTCGGCGCGTCCGGTATGGCGGGTTTCGGGCCGGAAGACACCCTCGGTATTCGGAAAATGGGCCGGACCGTTTATATTGCCGGCGATCTGGAAACGGGCGCTCGGCCCGGCTGCGGGCTGATGGCACCGCGCGTCGGCATTGTTGCCCACATGCAGGCGAATTTCGCACTTCGTCTGATTCTGGCATCCTGATAAATCTCGCATTCGGAGGCTCGGTTTGCGTATGATGCGCCAAATTTCCGGAGAGGCGGAGAATATGACGAAACAGAAACGTCCCGGCTGGGATGAGTATTTTATGGATATCGCCCATGTGGTGGCGCGGCGGGGAAACTGCTGCCGGCGTCAGGTGGCGGCGGTGATTGTGCGCGATC
>JALOTS010000322.1 GCA_025457785.1 Pontiellaceae bacterium
AATCTGGAACCAGGCGTAACCGATAATCCAACTGAACACCGTCAGACTCCATGCGGTAAAACCGCCGGCATCCATGGTCAGGCTGTTGAAAATGGCGCACCGAACCGATTCTGGCCGGTGCTTGGAAACTTCCCGACGGATCTTTTTACACCGTCTGCCTATGAGCGCGACAGCGATCAAATCAAGGTCGTCAACATTTCAAACGAGGTTTGCGTTACCGTTACCATTAAACTTCCGGGACGTAACGATGCGGCGGAGGTGTGGACCATTGAGCTGGAAGATCTCAGCGGTAAAGCGCGCCGCTTGAAAGTGGTGCCGTATCTGGAATGGATGCTGAATCGTCCGGAGGCCGACCGCAATCATACGCAGTATAATCGACTTTATCCGGAAATGTCGTACAACACCGGACTCAACGCCATCAAAGCATTTCACAGGGGAACCAAGTTGCGCGGGATTCTCGCGTCGGCGAAACGTCCGGAGGGCATTCTGACCGGACGTGTGGAGTTTATCGGACGGGCCGGCAGTATCTGGGCTCCGCGAGTGCTCGAAACGCTGGCGTTTCGCGAAGCGCTCAACAAAGATCCGCTTCCAACCTTTGACCCAATCGGTGCGTTGCTGCTGGATGCGCCGCTTTCCGCCAACGGCACGCTGTCTCACACCGTTCTGATCGGATGCTGTGAAGAAAAAACGCACGCGGAACAATTGATCCTCAAGCACTTAAAACCGGAAATTGACCCGTCACTCCGCACACAGAAACAACCGCCGCGTCCACTGAAAATCGGACACGGTGAAATTCCGCCCGGCACGCCGGATCACTATACGGAATATACCGACAATGGAAATACGCTGCGCGTGCTGACTCCCTTTACACCGCGCCCGTTCGATCACGAAATGGCCAACGCACTCGGCCACGTCGTAGCGGTCACCAATCGCGGATTGCACTCGTCGGCCAGCGGTAACGCCCAGCAGAACCGGCTGACGCCTGACCGGGCCGATCTGACGGGCAGCCAGATTCCGTCCGAAGCGATCTATCTTTATGATGAAAACACCGGCGACTGGTTTTCGCCCTGTTACGACCCGCTCAAGGACAAAACTGCTGCACACGACGTGTTTTTCAGTCTCGACGGCAGCGCGGTTTTTACGATGGAGAAGGGGGGGCTTCAAACCAACCTCTCGGTACATGTGCCGATTAATGAACCGGCGGGCGTTTATCTGCTGAAAATCCGCAACACCGGCCTTACCCCGCGCCGACTGCGTGCGGCCCCGTACTTTCAGATTGCGCTCTCGAACAGTCCGGAACAGGCCGGCGCACTGATCGTTTCGAACGATGCCGCCACCGGCGCGCTTTATTTTGAAAATCCGCGCAACCGCTTCCGGACAGGTTCCTGTTTTGTTGCCATGAGTGCCCCGGTTGAACAGTTCACCACACGTCGTGACTGTTTTTTCGGCGATCACTTTACCCGCCCCGCAATGGTTGAAACCGGATATCCGGTTCCGGCGGCCGGTGATGAATTTCCTGTCGCCGCGCTGCTGACAACTCTTGAAATTCCGGCGGGCGGCGAACAGACCCTTGCGATCGTATTGGGCGAAGCCGACACCCGCCAACAGGCCGAGGCCTGTGTGAAAAAATTCCAATCTCCGGAAAATGCCGAACACAGTCTGCAATCCACACGCGACTGGTGGATGGCCCTGCAGTCCACGCTTAAAATCGAAACCAGCGACCCGGAATTTGATGCCTATGTGAAGTGGATGAAATATCAGACGCTGACCGAACGCATTTGGGCGCGCAAAGGATTTTATCAGGCATCCGGCGCGTTCGGTTTCCGCGACCAGTTGCAGGACACCGTCAATATGATCTGGGTCGATCCGTCGCTGGCACGCGCACAGTTGATTCTGCACGCCGCGCAGCAGTTCCCTGAAGGAGACACCGCACACTGGTTTTTCCTCCAACAGGATGGACGAACCGGATTTTTAAGCCGGTCTCAGGCCAGCGATAATCTGCTGTGGCTGGGGTGGGGCGTCAGCGAGTATTTGCGCATGACCGGCGATCAAACCCTGCTTGATGAAAAGGTCAGTTACCTCAAAGCTGAAACGCCGCTCGCGCCGTTACCGGCGGATAAACACGGCATGGGCTTTTTTCCGCTGCGTTCGCCGCATAGTGACTCGGTCTATCAACATGTCATGAGGGCCGTTGATTTGGTACTGAAGCGGGTAGGGCGCAATGGCCTGCCCCTGATGGGAACCGGCGACTGGAACGACGGGCTGGATGAAATCGGCAGCAAGGGGCGCGGCGAATCGGTCTGGATGGCCTTTTTTCTCACCTGCGTCTTAAAAAACCTGCTTCCAGTCATCGGAAAACGCAGCGGCCAGGCCCGGCAGGAATACTACGAAAGCCGGTTAAAGGAACTGGGCGAAAGCATAGAAAACGTATGGCGAAAAGACCGGTACCTGCGCGCCATTCATGACGATGGAACCGAAATCGGCATCGCTGAAGCCGGTTATTGGGAAATCGACGCACTGGGTGCGGCGTGGGCGGTTTTTGCAAATGTCAACCCGGAACGAAGCCGTATCGCACTGGATACCGCATTATCCATCCTGGAAAGCGAAAAAGTCATCAGCCTCGGCTGGCCCGCGTTGCGTGAAGATACGAAACCGTATTTGGGACGCAGCAGCACGTATCCCGAAGGTGTCCGCGAAAACGGGATGTATTCGCATGGCGTTCAGTGGCTTACGCAAGCCTGCCATCTGCTGTCGGAACAGCTTGCGGCGCAAGGCAACGCGGATGCCGCTCAGCACTATCGAAATGCCGCTGTCCGGCTCTGGTACAAAATTTCCGCCATTCCGCACACACAGGGAACGGAAATTGAAAATTACGGCGGACAGCCCAATAAGCAATGCGCGGACTATCTGACGGTTCATGACCCCGGACGGATGATCTGGAGCGGCTATACCGGTG
>JALOTS010000323.1 GCA_025457785.1 Pontiellaceae bacterium
TTCGGCGCAGGCGGAGACGGATTTTGATCTGGAAGTTTCCGGCTTCCGGGCGCCGCAGTATGACGATCAGGGCGTAATGACTTCTCAACTGTTCGGTGACCGCGCTGAAATGATCGGCGGCGGTGAAATCAAAATTACGGGACTTCGGATTGAAATCTATAAAGAGGGGCAGACGGCGGCAACGGTGACGGCACCATACTGTTTTTATAATAAGGACACAAAAGAGGCCCATTCGGATTCCACGATTGCCGCCGATGTGGATCGGCTGAAACTGCGCGGACGCGGATTTATTCTCAAATCGACTGAAAGTTCGGTTCAAGTGTTTGACGACTGCGAAGTGACTATCAAAAATATTATGGAACAGGTCGTGGGCGGGTCGAATAACATATCAACCCATGCGGCGGAGACGGTCATTACGTTGTCAAGGATGCGAAGATTGAATTGTTTTGTGACATGCTTAAAATAAAACTCGGGCTGGATAATCAAATTAACTGGATTGGCGCTTCACACAGCGTTAGAATCTTGAGCGAAGAAAGGGAAGCGCTTGCAGACGAGGCGACTTACGACGTGAAAACGGATGAGTTTGTGCTGTTGGGAAATCCAAAGATCAGAGATGGAAAAAACATGCTCACGGGAGGGACAATCCGGTTTTGGAGAGGAAGCCGGAGGATGGTGTGTGAGCCGTCCGCCCGGGCGATTGTCTATTCCAGCGAAAAAATAAACACGGGGTTTTTTGAGAACTGACATGGAACAGGCGTTCTTAATCCGAACAGAGAAGCTGGTGAAGAGCTACCGCGGGCGTACGGTCGTAAACGGGGTGGATGTCAACGTCCGTCCCGGCGAGATTGTCGGCTTGCTCGGTCCGAACGGCGCAGGGAAAACCACAACGTTTTATATGGTCACCGGGCTGATTCCTCCGACATCCGGCAAGGTCTGGTTCAAAGACCGGAACATTTCCAGAATGCCGATGTACAAACGGGCCCGTATGGGGATGGGCTATCTTTCTCAGGAACCTTCGATTTTCCGAAAACTGACGGTGCAGGAAAATGTGATGGCCATCCTTGAAACGCTTCCCGTTTCAGGCCGTCAGCGCAAAGAGCGGCTGGAGTTCCTCCTGAATGAGCTTAAGATTACCCATCTTGCCAAACAGCGGGCCTATACGCTTTCCGGCGGAGAGCGGCGCCGTCTGGAAATCACCCGTGCGCTGGTGACAAACCCGTCGCTTATTCTTCTGGATGAACCCTTTAGCGGTGTCGATCCGCTGGCGGTGTACGAAGTGCAGGAAATAATCAAGGATCTTCGGGCAAAAGGTCTGGGTGTTTTGATTACGGATCATAATGTGCGCGAAACGCTGGCGGTGGTGGATCGTGCTTATTTGATGTGTGAAGGCAAGGTGCTCCGCGAAGGGGCCAGTTCGTTTTTGGTAAATGATGAGATGAGCCGCGAACTCTATCTGGGGCCGCGGTTCAGTATGTAACATAGAAAGGAGAAGGTCATGCAAGTACATATAACAGGACGGCATGTGGATATAACAGATGGAATCCGCGAACATGTCTATGAGAAGGTGGAGCGGACTTTAGTTGATTTCCCCCGCATTGAAGATGTGCGCATTATATTGGATCTGCAGAAGTTGCTGTATGGTGTCGAGGTGCTGGTACAGGGTAAAAATATACATGTGGAAGGCAAAGAGTCTTCTGAAAATCTGTTTTCCGCCATTGATGAGGCGCTCATCAAGGCGGAACGGCAGCTTCGTAAATTAAGCGAAAAAAAACATGAGCATCATCGTCATCCGGAACACTAAATAAGGCAGGGCATTGTGGCAATTACACTGAAAGAACTTGTAACCAGCGGAGCGGCCCGTCTGTCCCTTGAGTTGATCTGGGGTGAAGGCCGGATGGATCGTGAAATTGAAGAAAAGGCGATTAACCGGCCCGGTCTTGCGCTGACCGGGTTCTTTCAGTATTTTGCCCAGCGCCGTTTGCAGGTGTTCGGACTGGCGGAATTCACCTATTTAAAAAGTCTGACTCCGGAAGAGCGCGAAGCCCGCCTGCGGGGGATTTTTGAAAAAAATGTTCCCGCGATTATTATTTCCAGAAACCGCATTCCGCTTCCGGAAATCCGGGCGCTTTCCGAAGAGTATGGAACGCCGCTGTTCCGTACAGGAATGATCACGAGTCGCTTTATCAATGAATGCACGATGGTTTTGGAAGAGTTGACCGCGCCGCGCGACCGGGTTCAGGGCACGATGCTTGAAGTGATGGGAATCGGTGTGCTGCTTCAGGGCCCGGCGGGCATTGGAAAAAGCGAAACCGCTCTTTCCCTGATTGGCCGCGGATACAGTCTTGTGTCAGATGATGTGACCGAGATGGTTCGTTCCGGTGGACGTATCACCGCGTCTGCGCATGAAATGACGCGATATCACATGGAAATCCGGGGAGTGGGTATTGTGCATGTCCCAAGCCTGTTCGGGGTGTCGTCAATCCGGCGGGATGCCATGCTGGATATCGTGATTAATCTGCATCCGTATGTGAATGATGCCGAAGAAGACCGTACCGGACTGCACCCCTCGGAAATCGAAATTCTCGGGGTAAAAGTTCCTTATTTGACGCTGCCGGTCAGTTCGGGACGCGACATGGCGAATATTGTTGAAGCGGCGGCTTTGAACTATAAGCTTAAATTGCTTGGACATGATGCGGCGAAAGAGCTGGATGAAAAGGTAATTGGAAACTTTCTTCGTAAAGCGGCAAATTGATGGCCGGAGATAAAAAAACCGTATTTCGTGAATTTACCGTACTTAATAAGTACGGCATTCACGCCCGTCCCGCCGCGCTGCTGGTTAAGGCTGCCGGAAAATTTTCGAGCGAAATTTTTATCGGACGGAAGGGGATGGAGGTTTCCGCCAAAAGCATTATGGGCCTGCTGACGATTGAAGGACATCATGGAGCCCGAATCACGGTGCGTGTTGTCGGTCTGGATGCTGAAGAGGCGCTGGCCGCGATTGCTGCACTTTTTGAAAATAAATTTTTCGAAGAATAACCGCTGTCCGCTTCCGGGCAGACCGGAAGCGGCGGACGGGTTTATTTCTTTGCAAGGAGACATGTGTCTGAAACAGTGACAGACCTCACGGGCGAACTGATTCTTCAGGGAATCGGAGCCTCTCCCGGTGTGGCAGTCGGAGAGTCGGTTGTCTTTGCGCAGGATGGAGTTATCGTTCCTGAACGGGGGATAAAAGAAGAGGACATTGCTCTTGAGATCCTGCGGTTTGAAGAGGCTCTTATTAAAACCCGGCACCAGATAGCGGAAATCCAGC
>JALOTS010000049.1 GCA_025457785.1 Pontiellaceae bacterium
TTCGTTTTAAGCAAACTGCCCCTAAAGATATGGTGTCTGACGAATTGAGCGGGCTGGTGATTAATGCGCTGAAATATCTAGGTAAAGATCATGTGACTCCGGATGTGATCACTAAACTGAGCCGCCGGTTTGATCAAAAGCAGAAAACGCGATTGCTGAGGGAGGCACAGTTCAGAACGGATTGGGTTTTTGAAGTGATTCAGAAAATCTGCGGGAATGAGGGACGCGATGGATAAAGTGGTTAAACAGGAACAGCAAAGGATGCTTGAACGTGAGAAAAGCTTGAAGGAGCATGCGCTGAAACGGAATGAAGCTCTGTGAACCACGGACGATTGGAAAAGCAAATGAGTTCAAGTTTTCAGCTTGTGTCAAATTATCAGCCGACCGGCGATCAGCCGTCGGCGATTGATGCGCTGTGCGCCGGGCTGAAACGCGGTCAGCGGTTCCAGACCCTGGAAGGGGTGACCGGATCCGGCAAGACCTTTACCATCGCCAATGTGATTGCCCGGCAGGGGCGGCCCGCGCTGGTGATTTCACACAATAAAACGCTGGCGGCGCAGCTTTACGCCGAGCTGAAAAGTTTTTTTCCGAACAACGCGGTCGAGTTTTTTATCAGTTATTACGACTATTATCAGCCCGAAGCCTACATCCCTCAGACCGATACGTTTATCGAGAAAGACGCTTCGATTAATGAGGAGATCGAGCGGCTGCGGCTGGCGGCAACCGACAGTCTGCTCAGCCGCGACGATGTGATTATCGTGGCATCGGTTTCCTGTATTTACGGTCTCGGCTCGCCGGAGGATTACCGTGATATGGTCTTTTCCGCGCAGGTCGGCGATGGTGGCGGACGCGACGATGTGCTGAGGAAACTGGTCGCGATTCAATACGAGCGCAATGATTATGAGCCGAAACCCGGCACCTTCCGTGTGCGCGGCGATACAATTGATATTTTCCCCTCCTACGCCGTGTACGGCATCCGTATCTCTTTTTTCGGCAACGAAGTTGAACGGATCCGCCGGATTGATGCGCTGACTTCCGCCACGGAAGAGGAACTGGAACGCATCACCGTTTCGCCTGCCAGGCATTTTGTGATGGCGGCTGAAAAGCTGGAACCGGCGATTGTGCGGATTAAAGCCGAACTCGAAGAGCGGGTGAAGTGGTTTGAAGATCACGACAAGCTGATTGAAGCGCAGCGCATCCGGATGCGGACGATGTATGATATCGAAATGCTGAAAGAGATCGGCTATTGCGGCGGGGTTGAGAATTATTCCCGCCATCTCGGCGGACGCAAAGCCGGTGCGCGCCCCGCCTGCCTGATCGATTATTTCCCGAAAAATTTTCTGACGATTATTGATGAATCTCACGTTTCGCTGCCGCAGATTCGCGGCATGTCGAACGGCGACCGCGCCCGCAAGACGACGCTGGTCGAGCACGGCTTCCGTCTGCCGTCGGCGCTGGATAACCGCCCGCTCGAATTTCAGGAATTTCTCGATATCACCGGCCCGATCATTTTCACTACCGCGACACCCGGCCCGTTCGAAAAAGAGCAGGGCGGCAAGCCGGTCGAACAGGTAATTCGTCCAACCGGCATTATTGATCCGCCGGTTGAGGTGCGTCCGCTCAAAGGGCAGATCGACGATGTCATGGAGGAAATCCGCGTCCGCGCTGAACGCGGCGAACGGACTCTCGTGACGACGCTGACCAAGCGCACGTCGGAGGATTTAACGGACTATCTCAAAAAGATCGGCCTGCGCGTGCAGTATCTTCACTCCGAAATCGGCGCGATTGAACGGGTTGAAATTCTGCGCGGATTGCGCAAGGCGGAGTTCGACTGCCTGATCGGCATCAACCTGCTGCGGGAAGGGCTCGACCTGCCGGAAGTCTCGCTGGTCGCCGTTCTGGATGCCGACAAGGAGGGATTCCTGCGTTCGGAAACCGCGCTGGTGCAGACGGCGGGCCGCGCCGCCCGCCATATCGCCGGCAAAGTGATTCTGTACGCCGACATCCTCACCGGCTCGATGCGCCGGATGATGGAGATTACGGAATACCGCCGGAAGAAACAGATTGCCTATAATACGGAACACGGCATCACACCGCAGGCGATTCAAAACCGGATTCAGGACAGTCTCGGGCAGCTCAAAGAACAGGCGGAAGAGCTGGAAGAAAGCATTGTGCGCGAAACCGGTGAAGACTATGACATTCATCAGACGATCCGTGAAATGGAGCAGGAAATGCTCGAAGCGGCGCAAAAGCTGGAATTTGAGCGCGCCGCGCTGCTGCGCGATCAGATTTATGAGCTGAAATCCACGATAGAGCCGCATGCACCGGCGCAAGCCGGGAAGGTGTCCTATGTCGGAAGAAGGATGAAAAAACGGAAATAGACCCCTGCGAGAAGAGAATTTTTATCCGCTTATGCGGCACCGACCGGAGCTTGCTTCTCCGGATGATTTGTGGGTAAAAGGAAGCGAACATGAAGCTTCGCATCAATCAGATCGACCTGCCGCCGGGATATACGCCGGAACAGCTTGTGACTGCCGCCGCCAAGGCGTTGCGCTGTAAGCCGTCGGCATTGGGCGGTTTGAAAACCGTGCGCCGGTCCATCGACGCTCGCGGACGTTCGCCCCGTATGACGGTTGCCGTTGAAGTGGATTTTTCCGGGAAACTTCCCTCCGGGTTGCGCGATGTTGAACCGGCCCGCGAAACGGTGCTGCCGAAATTGCCGGTGATTCCCAACTGCTCCGGGCCGCGCCCGCTGGTGGTTGGCGCAGGTCCGGCGGGACTGATGGCCGCTTTCGGCCTGGCCGAAGCCGGATTAAAACCCCTTTTAATCGAGCGCGGCGAAGCCGCCGCACCGCGAGCCAAACGGGTTGAATTGTTTTGGAAAAACGGAACATTGGATTGCGAAAGCAACGTGTTGTACGGCGAAGGCGGCGCGGGGCTTTTTTCGGACGGAAAACTCACGTCGCGAAGCAAGGATCGTCCGCGTGTGCGCCGGTTTCTTGAAATACTGGTTTCAGCCGGAGCCTCGCCGGATATCCTGATTGATGCCGAGCCGCATATCGGCAGTGATGTTCTCAAAGAGTTGATTCCGGCGCTGCGCAACCGGATTATTGAATTGGGCGGCGACGTGCGGTTTGGCGCGCGGCTCGACCGGCTCGAAATCGAAAACGGCGCAGTGCGCGGCGCAGTGATTTCCGGTAAAGAATTTGACGCGGTCTGTTGCGTTTTGGCGACCGGCCATAGCGCGCGCGACATCTACGAAATGCTGGCAGGGCAGGGCGTTCCGCTCGAACCCAAACCCTTTGCGGTCGGCGTACGGCTCGAAATTCCGCAGCACCGGATTGATACGTCGCAATGGGGCGGACGTTTTCCGGTTCTTGGACAGGCCGGTTTTCGTCTGACTCGGCGCGAAGAGGAAAATGCCCGCGCCTGCTACACGTTCTGCATGTGCCCTGGCGGGCTGGTCATTTCCTGTGCTTCGTCGGACGGTTTGCTGACGACCAATGGCATGAGTCTGTCCCGTCGCGACAAACCGTTCGGCAATGCGGCGTTTCTGGTTCCGGTTTTTCCTTCGGATTTTCCAATGGCTGGAAACAACGGGCTGGCCGGAATTGAGTTTCAGAGAAAACTGGAAGCGGCGGCCTTTTCGGCGGGCGGCTCGGATTATTCGCTGCCCGTCCAGCGGCTGGTCGATTTTCTGGAGGGCGCCGCGCCGTCGGAACTGCCCGCAGAACGGTCCTGCATACGGTCGCGTCCGGCACAGTTGCGGGGGCTGCTGCCCGAATTTGTTGAGCAGACGTTGCGGTGCGCGGTGCCGAACATGTTGCGCAGTCTGCGCGGTGTACTGCCGGAAGAGGCGCTGCTTTACGCATCCGAAACGCGCAGTTCCAGTCCGGTCCGCGTTGTGCGCGACGAGAGCGGACAGTCCGCGATTCGCGGACTTTATCCCTGCGGCGAAGGCGCGGGCTATGCCGGCGGGATTGTCAGTTCCGGAATCGACGGACTGCGCATGGCCGAAGCTGTTGCGATGGAATTTTCGTCCGAATCATTCCGATAACAGCGGCGCTTGTTTCGCTTTGCAAAGCAGCGCCGCATAGGCGCCGTCGGTGCCGGTTTTGGGCGGGAAGAGCCGCTTGGCTTTGACGATGCGAAATTCGCTGTGATCGCGCACCCAGCGGTTGACCATTTCCTCGTTTTCTTCCACTTCCAGACTGCAGGTGCTGTAAACCATCCGCCCGCCCGGCTTCACATGCCGCGACATGGCGTTCAGAATTTGCCGCTGGATTTTTTTGATCATTTCAATGCGGTCGCGGGTGAAACGCCAGCGGGCATCCACACGCCGGCGCAGCACGCCGGTGTTCAGGCAGGGCACATCGACCAGAACGGCATCAAACTGTTTTCCGATGGTTGGAAACCCTTTTGCGGCATCACCTTTGAGGATTTTTACAAAATCCCAGCCGGTGCGTTTCAGGGTGTCTTGCAAGATGTCGAGCCGGTCATCATGAACGTCCATCGCGATCAGTTCACCCGTGCCCTCCATCATACCCGCGATCATGGCGGTTTTCCCGCCGGGCGCGGCGCAGGCATCGAGCACGGATTCGCCGGGGCGCGGGTCAAGCAGTTCGACGGAGACCGAGGTGGCGGGATCCTGTACCGTAAACCAGCCTTCGCTGTAGCCCGGAACTTTGGCCACGGCCACGCCGCGCGGAAGAATGACAAACGTTTCCATGCTGGGAAACGGGTGGCGTTTGACGTCGATGTGTACCGCTTCCAAAGCCCGGATAAATTCGTCCGGAACAATCCGGGCGGGCTCAATGCGTAAAATGGTTTCGGCGGGCTGGTTATTCCACTCGCAGAGTTGCAGTGCGTCGCGTTCTCCATATTGCTTGACCCAGCGGTTGATCAGCGATTCGGGATGGGAGAGGCGGATTTCATCGGACTGGTGTTTGAGATCCTGCAGAAGAGTTTCCCGCTCCTCCTGTACTTTGCGCAGCACCGCGTTGATCATTCCGGCGGCGCGGATGGCATCTTTGTGGCGACGGCTTTTGACGGCTTCAACGGTTTCATGAACCGCCGCGAATTCTTCAACGTTGTCCATGAAGCAAAGCTGGTAAACGCCGACATGCAGCGCGGCCAGAATGTAGGGCTCCGGTCTGCGGTCAACATACTTCCGCTCAATAAATTCGAGCGCCAGTCTGCGGCGGACAATGCCGTAAACCAGCTCGGTGACAAAGGCGCGGTCTTCCTTTACTTCGGTCATCTGACGATCCGGGAAGCTTTCGCTTTCAATCCAGCGACAGATCATTTCGGCGGCGGTTTCTCGGCTGTTTGTTTTCATAGGGGGGAACAGTGAACCGGAAAGTTCTGAGAAATGGAAGTCCGGTTCGTTTGTTTTACGCAGGATTTTTTCCGCCCGTTGAATTGGAGCAGCCGGCCTGCCTGACGGGAACTACCCACGGAGGGACGGGGCAGCCAAGCGTATCCGCGATGGCGCGGAAGAGTTCGGTTTCTTCAACGGTGATTTCGCGGTCGTGCATCAAACAGGCCAGTGCGGCGGCAAGAACCCATTTTTTAACCAGAAAGGAACCTTCGTTCAGTTTGTCGAGCGCGGCATCCAGATCGTTCCATGTACACCGGGCTTCTTCCAGCAGTTGGAAACCGGAGTTCGGGCCGGGGATCCGGCTGGTGGCGGCATGAAAAGCCGCCGCCGCAGACGATTCATCCGGATGTCCCTTGCGAACCAGAACGGAAAGCACCACGGAGGTTTTCTCTTCCAGACCCCGGATGGCGTAGTAATTGGAAGGCCATTGTTTCGGTTTGCCGCCGAAGACGGGGTCGAGGTGATGAATAAGCACGCGCTGCAGGGCGTATTCAAACACATCCACCTTTTCATCAATTTCGATCAGCGCCTTTACGATCATCCGAAAGGCGAAATATTGATTTTTCGAAAGGAAGCGCAAGGCAGGAATGGCGAGATCGATGATCGGCAGGCGCATGTCGGGCCGGATGCTTCCAATCATTGAAACGGCTTTTTCCAACGCCTGGATTATTTCGGGCTCGGCCTGCTGCGCAATGAGCGCCATCTGCCGGGCGCGAAGAGCTTCGCCGGAATCCAGCAGCAGGAAATAGATCATCATCCGTGCGCCGTAGGGGTCCCGCGCAAATTCTTTCACAGTTTCCGGAATGGAATCGATCAGTTGCCGGGCGGCGGCCGTATGCTGTTCTGTCGGCACGCCGATGGAGGCGATCAGCGCATCGGGGTTGGCTGATCCGAATTGCGGCTGAGCCGTGTTCTGAAGTACGGCGGCGGCGGTTATGATCCGTTCAGGAGTGACGAACTTTTTCTGCGGAGGGGCTTCTTTCTTTTTCACCGGGGCCCCTTCGAAACGAATTAACTGCTGCTGAAGATCTTCGAGCGTTACGGGGTCGAAGCGGCCGTTGAAGGAGGGATCCAGCCAGCGGATACGCTCGGTCAGCGGCGGGTGCGTGTTAAAAAGGGAACGGCTCAGTCCGTTGCCGAAAAACATGTGACTGGCCTCTTCGGCCTGCGGCGAATTCAGGATCGATCCGTCTGAAAGGCCGCCGATTTTTTTCAGCGCTCCGGCCAGTCCGCCGGGATTGCGGGTAAACTGCACGGCGGAGGCATCGGCCAGTTGCTCCCGCGACCGTGAAATCGAGGCTTTGATCAGCCTGCAGAAAAACAAACCGGTAAAACCGACGATCATCAAACAGAGGCCTGCGGCAAAAAGGATCAGGGCGGCCTGTCCGGAATCTTTGCCGCGACGGCCTTCGGATCCGCGTCCGGCGAATCGGAGAATAATCCGTCCGGTCAGGCCGATGATCAGCAGGCCGTGCAGTACGCCCATGAGGTTGATGTTGATGCGCATGTCGTTGTTGAAAATATGGCTGAATTCGTGGGCGATAACGCCTTGAAGTTCATCGCGTGTCAGGCCGGTCATAGCGCCGCAGGTGACGGCCACGACGGCGCTGGAGGGGCTGAACCCGGCGGCAAAGGCATTGATTCCGGGTTCGCGCTCCAGCACATAGACCGGCGGGACCGGCATGCCCGCCGCAATGGCAACTTCTTCCACAATATTGCGCAGGCGTTTTTCAAAAAAGTCGGAGGTCTCGGGACGGATTTGCCGTCCGCCCAGCATTTCCGCCACGGCGGAGCCGCCGCCGTGCCTGAGCTGCGCGATTTTTGCAAATGCCCCGCCCAGAACCACAGCCAGTGTGATTCCGCAGACCAGCATAAATATATCGGGATTCCACCAGTCAAAAGAGATTTCCACCCTGGGTGCGGCGGATGACAGATACATATAATATCCGGCAACCGGAAGAAAATAGACCAGCAGAATGGTTAGCGAAACGGCCAGACTGAAATAGAAAATCAGCAGACCGGTTCGTTTGCGGGCGTGATCCTGTCGGGCGAAGAAATCCATAAAGTCCAACGCTCTCCGTTAGGAAAAACTGACCTTCGGGGCCTCTCTCTGTGCGGCGTTTTCGACCTCAAAAAGTGTGGCGGCACTGAAATTAAACAGGTTTGCCACGATATTGGTCGGGAATGTTTCACGCTTGGTGTTGTAAAAGGTAACGGCATCGTTGTAGGCCTGCCGTGCAAACGAAATTTTATTTTCTGTCGAAGTCAGCTCTTCGGTCAACTGCATCATGTTCTGATTGGCCTTGAGGTCGGGATAGGCTTCCGACAGGGCAAACAGCCGTCCCAGCGCCCCGCTCAATGCGCCTTCCGCGCCGATCATTCCGGACATGGCGGCGGAATCGCCCGGATTCTGTGCGGCGGCTTTGCCGGCAACAGCGGCCTGATTTCGCGCCTGAATAACCGCTTCGAGGGTTTGGCTTTCATGCTTCATGTACCCTTTGGCGGTTTCAACCAGATTCGGAATCAGGTCATGGCGCCGCTTCAACTGCACATCAATCTGTGCGAAGGCGTTTTTAAAGCGGTTTCGCAGCATCACGAGACTGTTGTACATTCCGATAGCGGCAACAAACAGAACAACGATGAGTCCAAGCAGAATTATTAAACCAATCATTTTTTCTCCTTTTGTTTAATGACGCAGGCATATTAAACAACACCGAACCGCACTGCACTTATAAAAATCCGGAGAATTTATAAACAAAAACGGCTGCGGACGGACGCTGTACCGGATTTGCAATTCTAAAATTCGGCTTGTTTTCGGTATCGGAAAGATTATATAGCGTCACTGATTCCGTTGCAGGGGACAGTATGGCGAAACAAGATGACAGTATCATTTCTTTGGAGGGAACGGTTACAGAGGTGCTTCCAGGCACCATGTATCGCGTGAAGCTGGAAAACGGCCACGCGGTGCTGGCGCATGTTTCCGGAAAAATCCGCAAAAATTTCATTCGGATTTCCATCGGCGACAAGGTGACCGTTGAGATTTCGGCCTATGATCTTACTAAAGGCCGCATCACCTACCGTCAGGCCTAATGGTAACGCCGGGCAACCGGTTGGTTATTGTAAAAAACGGCTTTTTTAACCAACGGAGAACGGCATGTTGAATTGTCCGAGATGCGGAACATGGAGTTTTAGACCTGATGAAAGCTGTAATCCTCAATTGCGCTGTTGCCAATCAGTGGCGGCGATCGTGTTGCAACTGTGCCGAGGAAGCCGGGGTCGGTTCAGGCAGATTAAAGGGTTCTTCGTTGAAACCTTGCCAAAGGCCTGGTGAAAGAGAATAAACAGACGGTTTTTCGGCGCATTTTGACTTGGAGATGAAAAATGAACGCATGGCGGGCGGGTATCATGATGGCCGGCATCCGGCTGTTCGCGGCTGGCGTTCCGGTTTTTGCTGCAGAGAACTTTCCCTTTCCGCAGGCGGACAGCACCGGCGGCAGCGGGCTCAGGCCGTCGAACATGACTCAGGCGCAGCTTAACGCAGCCGTTGCCGATTACTATATCTACTGGAAGGACCGTTATCTGGCACCCTCAACGACGGTGGCGGGTGATTATAAGGTCAACTGTGACGGAACCGGCGCGACCGTTTCCGAAGCCATGGGGTATGGAATGCTTCTTACGGTTTACATGGCGGGTGCCGACACGAACGCCAAAGTCTGTTTTGACGGGTTGAACCGGTTCCGCAAACGCTATCCGTCCAGTATAGATCCGGTTTTAATGTGCTGGACCGTTCCTGCCAATGAAATCTCTCCGAACGACGACTGCGCTACCGACGGCGATTTGGATATGGCCATGGCGCTTCTGCTGGCCTATCGGCAATGGGGTGATCCGGCCTATTTCACGGAGGCGACCAACTATCTCCGCCATATTGCCTCATCGCTGGTGCGATCCGATTTTTCCTTGCGGCTGGGCGATTGGAATTCCGCCGCTGGACAGACCCGTCCGTCTGACTTTATGCCGGCGGCGTTCCGAAGCTTTTATCTCGCTGCCGGCGACGGGATTTGGACCAACGTTGAAAACAAATGCTACGAGATTTTGGCGCAGCTCCAGATAAACTCTGCTCCTGCCACCGGGCTTGTGCCGGATTTTGCCGTAACGTCCGGCGGCAATTGGATTCCGGCATCAGCAAACTTCCTCGAAGGACCGCACGACGGTCACTACTACTACAACGCCTGCCGGGTTCCGTGGCGTATCGGCTGGTCGGCCTGGTTTTACGGCGACGACCGGGCGCGGCAGATCCTGTCACGGTTTATGGACTGGACTGTGAGTCACCACACCGAGCCCGTTCATTTCAGAGCCGGCTGCAAACTCGACGGCAGCAGCATCAGCGGCAGCGGCTATGACACCGCATGTTTTATTTCTCCCACCGGCGTGGCGGCCATGACTACGACCAATCAGGTCTGGTTGAACAGCACGTTCAACTACGCTGCAGCCAGTCAGGAAGAATATTATGAGGACAGCGTCAACCTGCTTTCCATGCTGGTCATGTCCGGAAATGCCTGGCTGCTGACAACCGGGCAGATTCCAAGATTTACACAAATAACTTCAGGCACAAACAACAGCATAACCCTTACGGGCGAATGTCAAACCGGGTCGGTTTATCAGATTTTTGCGACGACCAATCTCTCGCAGCCGTTT
>JALOTS010000324.1 GCA_025457785.1 Pontiellaceae bacterium
CACGGTAGCGTGCGGCCAAATCAGCGGATTCGGCTTCCGTGGCGAACAGCCTATACAGCGCGTACGCATTGCAGGTATCGGGATTTTTCGGCTCTTCGAGCGGCGTGCTGTCGGTAACAATCTGCATCACCCGTTTTTTCAGCGCAGCCGGATCGCCGAAAATTTCGAGCGTATTGCCGTAGGATTTGGACATTTTCTGCCCGTCGATCCCGGGTACCACGGCGACGGAATCGCGGATGGACGGCTCCGGGATCGTGAACACCTCACCGAACTGATGATTGAATTTTGCGGCGATATCGCGGGTCACTTCGACATGCTGTTTCTGATCGCGGCCGACCGGCACCACCGTGGACTGTACGCACAGAATATCGGCAGCCATCAGCACCGGATAAGCAAACAGGCCGTGAGTGGCCGCAAAACCTTTGGCGGTTTTGTCTTTATAGGAATGGCAGCGCTCCAGCAGGCCCATCGGCGTAACAATGGAAAGCAGCCATGCCAGCTCCTGCACCTCCGGCACATCGCTTTGGCGATAAAAAGCCGTTTTTGACGGATCAAGGCCGGCGGCCAGAAAATCCAGCGCCACATCCTTGACCATCATGCGTAACGCCGCTGCGTCATTGATCGTGGTCAATGCATGATAATCGGCAATAAATAAAAATGCCTCGCCCTGCTCCTGCAGCTCAAGTGCCGGCTTCATCATCCCGAAATAATTACCGATATGCAATTTGCCCGAAGGCTGTATGCCCGAAAGTATTCTCATCACAACAACTCCAATATTAACCGCGAGAAAACGACGCGGATTTAAATTTGAAGAGGGACTTTAGCCATGAAAAGGCACAAAAAACACAAAAAAGTTTGCGGGGAGGCAAGGCGCCGGACGAGTTGTTTTCTTACCGCCTGTTCCTGAATCAGTTACAACAAAAACCAACATACCCGTTCCTGTTTTCCAGTGATCAGCGCCTCCACGATACTTTCACCGGATCGGTGCAATTCAGGCGGGAACATTCCGGATTCGGCGGCGATTTGAGAATGAACTCTGATCTCTTCACAAAAACGGAAGGTGTGTCAATTTAGTCCGTTGTTTTGTCAGCAGGAATTATCATGGGATCGAAAAGCAGAGTGATTTCCGTCCCTTTGCCGGGTTGGCTCCGAATCTCCATTTTACCCTTGTGTTTTTCGATGATATCAACCGCCATCGCCAGACCCATACCGGTACCGTCTTTCCCCTTTGTTGTATAGAAGGGATGCAGGCAGTTGGCAAGCACCTCCCCGGACATGCCTTCTCCTTCGTCTGTCACCAACACTCTAATCTTACCGTCTGTCTCCTGAACCGCGATGCGGATAACACCCCCTTGCGGCATGGCATCAAAGGAGTTGAAAATAAGATTAACCAGCACCTCGCGGAGCTGCGCGGGATCACCCGGGATCATGGGAACCGGTTTCAAGTCCGTTTGAATATTCACCCTGCACCCCTTGGCCCGTCTTTCAGTTTCCCATTTTGGCCGGGTCAGTTCCACGGTGTTCCGGACTACGTCACACAGGTCAACGGGAATGAATTCCTTCTCGTTCTGCTGTATCCGGTAAAACGTCCGCATGCGTTCAACCATTGCCACACCGTCCTGACCGGCCTCCCGGATCGTCTCGAGATACCGTTTCACTTTCTGCCGGTCTTCAAGAATCTCCGGTTTATTGAGGATCAGTTCACTAAAACCTATGATCGGCCACAGAATGTTGTTAAAATCATGAGCAATGCCGCTCGCCATCTGTCCCAGCACGTACAGCCGCTCCTGCTGCTGCGCCTTTTCGTTCGCGCTTCGCAATTCAACGAGCGCCTTCTGCAGCTCATCCGTTCTTGTGCGCAGTTCCGATGTCCGCACCTGAACCCGCCACTTCAGCAGCCCCGCAAAAGCCAACGCAAGAACAAGCGCCGCGGTGAGAAACAGGGCGGCATATTTCAAGTATTTGGGAAGAGCAACAGACGGAGCTTCACCGGTCCATTTTTTCAGACTTCTGTAGTACACCGACGAGTCATCTTCTTTCCAGAGTCGCAAATGTTTGTCTATAGTTTCGAGAAGTTCAGAGCGTCCTGTCTTCGGCGCCGCAAAATGCAGGCGGGTTGGATGGAATATGATCCCGGTCTCCTTAACTTTTGTATATTCCCTGCTCTTCATCATCCCGTAGTACCGGTTGACAATCACGGCATCGGCCCTGCCGTCATTGACCATCGCGAAGGCGGATTCATAATCCGGCAAGTGGATTATTTCGCAGTTGAGATCCGAATCTTTAATCATATGCAAAAAGGAATCATGCTGAACCGAATTGACGAGAACCGTCACCCGCCGATTATCAAGATCCAGAATGGACGAGATCTCCAAATCGGCCCGGGCGAATATCTGAAACCAATCGGATAAAACCGGTTCCGCATTAAACGCATACAGTTCCTCGCGCGACTTTGCGTAGGCCACGTCGGGCATAATATCGATTTCAGAGGAGAGTAACCGATCAAGACCTTCCTTCCAGGATCCGGGGACAAACTCAAGCTCCCAGCCCTCGTCCTGCGCCACCGCCCGGATAAAGTCTATAAAAATGCCGGTGGAGTTACCCTGCTGGTCAACAAAGCATTTTGGCGGGTTCTGGTAAATTCCGACCTTCACAATCTTCGGGCTGTCTGCCCGGACTGCGGAAGACAACAACATCAGCAGAATCGAAACAAGAAAACAGAATCTTGACTTCATACGATTCTCCCTCCGGACAAAGACCGTTTTATCCCTTCATCCGGCTGAAACACTCGACCTTCCATCGTGAAAGATTAACGGCCGAGTGGAAAACGAACCGCAGGACTTTTAACCCAACTTCCGCGGCCTAAAAAATAAGTTTTTATCCCGCAACGCTTTGCGGGGCCGCAGGCACTACATTTTCGCGCATTCTCCGTTTTGATAGATG
>JALOTS010000325.1 GCA_025457785.1 Pontiellaceae bacterium
GCGAAGGCTGTTCATGAGCGTGTTCATCTGGATGCTTTGCAGCAGGCGCGGTGATTCGGCCTTGATCTCTTCGACCACCTTGCCGGTATCATAGTTCTTTATGAAAAAAAACATATCGGCAAACAGAAAAATCAGCAGCATCAGAATGGTAACCGCCGCTCCGCTGGAGATCCGGGTGCGGAGCCGGCGCAGCCGCGCGGTTTCTTCCAACAGTTGAACAACCGTTTGATCGGTTTGATTTTCGACGACAGGATCCTTTGTTTCCACGTTCGACCTCCTTGTTTTTTATTTGACTCGACTGTACGGGTTACACCTCCCCTTCACGGGACGCATACTACGCCGCAGAAAAACAAGATCAAGCTTTATTTTATCATATCTTATTGAGAATGCGATAAAAAATGCAATTCCGGGAAAAGCTTTTTGTAAGTGTTTTGCCACGCTGCCGCGTAGGAATTTCCGCCGCATCCGTGTAGGACAAACCATTACTTAAATTGCGGTTTGACAACGACTTATAAAATTTATCCTATTGACATGAATCGTCATTTCATCTACTCTTCAATCGTCCCGAAGGGGGTACCTCAGGGAAGACCGCAGGTGAATCCGGTTCCATGAAAGTAAAGCGGACGGAAAGAGCCTGCAGCCTGGAGGTGAAACGCAAGTGAAGCAGCCAAGGAGAAGAGGTCATGAAAACGAAAATCAAAACAATCAGTCTCCTCACGGGGACCCTGCTCGTCGCGGAAATGCTGTTTGCGGCCGGAAGTCCGGTCGGAGATGTTGTGGGCAAGCTGACCGTCGGTTATCAGGGATGGTTCGCCTGTTCCAACGATTTGTCTCCGCTGACCACCAAGTGGAAACACTGGGTCACAAACAGTGCTCTTTCACCGCGGCCCAGCAATGTGCATTTCGACCTGTATCCGGACGTGAGAGAATACACAACGACCTATCAGACCGGTTTTGCAAACCTTGGAAACGGAAGTCCGGCCAAACTTTTCTCGTCCTATGACACTCAGGTGATCAATAAACACGTCGAGTGGATGCAGACCTATGGAATCGATACCATCGCTCTGCAACGGTTCGGCAGCACTCTCACGGACACCAACACAAAAGCGTTTAAAGACGGAATCGCCACAAAAATAAAAAATGCCGCCCAGACTTATGGACGCAAGTTTTTTATTATGTATGACATTTCCGACTGGACGAATTTCCAGACCGAAATGAAAACCGACTGGACCAATACGATTACCGGCACGCTGGCTCTGACCAATTCCAGCGCCTATGCGAAGCAGAACGGCAAGCCGGTTGTCTGCATCTGGGGGATCGGCTGTGATGGTCGGCCCGGCAATAACACAAGCTGGAATGATGTAATCAACTTCATGAAAGGGAAAAACTGTTATGTCATTATGGGCGTGAAGCGGACGTGGGCAACCAATACCATCAGTTGCTATACCAATGGAAACATGATTTCCCCCTGGTCGGTCAGCGGGTTTACCAATAACGCCGGAGCGGACAGCTATGCGACGCAAATGGGTACGGAGCGAACCACATGTAATAATCGCGGACAGGACTTTCTGCCTGTCGTATGGCCCGGTTTTTCCTGGGCGAACTGGAATCCCGATTCCGCACAGAACAAGACTCCCCGGTATCACGGCGATTTTATGTGGCGGCAGTTCTATAATGTGCGCAACCAAAACATTCCGAGCGTGTATGTCGCGATGTTTGACGAATATGATGAAGGAACGGCCATTGCCAAAGCGGCGGAAAATTCCAGCATGAAACCAACCGACAAGTGGTTCCTGACACTGGATGCCGACGGCACCGCCTGTTCGTCCGACTTCTATCTCCGCCTGACGGGAGATGGGGCCCAAATGGTTAAAAGCAATGCCACCAAGGTCACGACGCATCCGACGCCGCATACCGTTGCATCAGGAACAACCGTAACCTTCTACTCAGTGGGCGCACATGACGGGTATGTGGATGAATCATCTGAAACCTCCAATATCGGCGGAACCAACAGTGCAACGGCAAACACAGGAACCGCATTGCGTGCAGGTGACACGGGCGCAAAGAAACAGCGCAAATCGATTGTCTCTTTTGATACGTCGTCCCTCCCGGATGCCTGCACTATCACCGCAGCCACCCTGAAGCTGAAACGGGGCGGCGGAATCGGCACACCAACCAGTCTGGGAAGCCTTTGCGCCGATATTAAAAACGCAGCCGCTGGATTCGGCACAAGCCTCAATCTGGAAAACACAGACTTTGAAGCTGCCGCCACTGCAAGCGCGGTCGCCACCTTGAGTTATCCGGCGACAACCAACGCCTGGTCGACCGGAAGTCTCAATTCGAGCGGATTGTCCGCAGTAAACAAAACCGGCCATACGCAGTTCAAGGTTCGTTTCGCTACGGATGACGATAATGACACGGCGGATGACTACCTCGGATTCTACTCCGGAGAAAATGCGAGCACGACCAACAAACCCGTGCTCGAAGTCACCTATCAATGACCTCATATAAAACGCCGATGCCCTCTGCGGAACAGGTTCCGCAGGGGACGGAGGCCGGCGGATAAACTGTCCGCAAGCCTGAAAGACATGGCGGTTCTCCCGCTCATGTCTTTCAGCTTTTAGAACCTACGCCCGCAGCGCATTAATCTGTTTAGTGAATTCAGGCACGATCTGGTGCAGGTCGCCGATCAGTCCGAAGTCCGCCACATCGAAAATCGGCGCGTTCGGGTCTTTGTTGATGGCAATGATCAGATCCGCGCTCTGCATACCGGCCAGATGCTGAATGGCTCCGGAAATCCCGCAGGCGACATAGACCAGCGGACAGACCGTTTTCCCTGTCTGGCCGACCTGATGGTGATGCGAAATCCAGCCGGCATCGACTGTGGCGCGCGAAGCGCCGACCGCGCCGCCGAGAGCGTTGGCCAGCCCTTCGATC
>JALOTS010000050.1 GCA_025457785.1 Pontiellaceae bacterium
GAACCGGAGATTTACGCGAAAATTGACAGGATTATGCTGCCGGGCGACTGGCTGGCCATGAAGCTGACCGGCGAAATCTGCACTACCGTTTCCGGTCTTTCCGAAGGAATCATGTGGGATTTTCAGTCTGAGTCGCCTGCCCGGTTTCTGCTTGATTACTACGGATTCAACTCCGGCCTGCTTCCAAAGCTTGTTCCAACCTTTGGAATTCAGGGCAACTTGACCGAGGCGGCGGCGAACGATTTCGGGCTGAAGGCCGGAATACCGGTTTCTTATCGCGGCGGCGACCAGCCGAATAATGCGCTTTCGCTGAATGTGCTGAATCCCGGTGAAATCGCCGCGACCGCCGGAACCTCCGGTGTCGTTTATGGCGTGACCTCCGCCAAACAATACGACCCGCAGTCCCGCGTCAACACCTTTGCGCATGTGAACCACACCGCCGCCGATCCGCGCCTCGGGGTTTTGCTTTGCATCAACGGAACCGGCATTTTGAATGCCTGGACGAAACGGTTGCTGGGGAATCTCTCCTACAAAGAAATGAACGAACTGGCCGCGTCGGTTCCGGTCGGCAGCGATGAGATCACGGTTCTGCCGTTCGGCAACGGCGCTGAGCGGGTGCTGGGCAATCGGAATATCGGCGCGCAGATTGCCGGAATTGATTTCAACCGGCACAGCCGCGCACAAATCTGCCGGGCCGTGCAGGAAGGGATCGTCTTCTCCTTCATGTACGGCATGAACGTCATGAAAGAAACCGGCATTGGAATCAAAACCATCCGGGCCGGATTTGCCAACCTGTTTATGAGCGAGGTGTTCTGCGAAACGCTGGCGGGCGTAAGCGGCGCAACCATTGAGCTGTACGAAACGGATGGCTCGCTGGGCGCCGCCCGCGGCGCAGGTGTCGGCGCGGGAATTTACGACTCGCTTGAAACAGCGTTCCAGACCTTGGAAAAGAAGAAGGAAATTGTGCCATCGTCGGGGGCCTACGCAGAGGCGTATGGTGTTTGGCTGAAGCACTTGAAACAGCACCCTGTTACCGGAGATGCATAGTATGAATCAATTGAATACGAGAGTAAGGTTTTGTATGCGGGCATGGCTGGCTGGAATGATTCTGGCCGGTTCAACGGGGGCGTTTGCCGAAGCTCTTCCTGTCTATAAGGATCCCGGTCAGCCGCTGGATCGGCGCGTGGACGATCTGGTCGGTCGTATGACGCTGGAGGAAAAGGTTGATTTTGTAACCGGAGATAAAGTTTCGAATCTGGGCATCATCGGCGCGATCGGTGTTCCGCGACTGGATGTTCCTAATTTTAAAATTGAACACGGTCCTTATGCATTTAAGGGCTGGTTCGGGCCGCATCAGGACAAAGAGATCGGAACCTATTTTCCCGTCTCGATTGCGCAGGCCAGCACCTGGGATACCCCTTTGGTGGAGCGGATCAATGCGGCGATGGGGGCGGAAATGAAAGCCTCCGGGGGGCATGCGAATGCCGGGCCGGCTATGAATATTATCCGTGATCCTCGCTGCGGGCGCAGTTTTGAATATTTTACCGAAGATCCCTATCTGAATGGGCAGATCGCGGTGGCGCATGTCAAAGGACTTCAGAGCCAGAAGGTTATGGCGAATCTGAAACATTATGCCTGCAATAATCAGGAGTTTAACCGCCATCGGATTAATGTGAAGGTTGACGAACGCACCTTGCGCGAAATCTATTTGCCCGGATTTAAAGCGGCCATTCAAGAGGGCGGGGCCTGGAGCGTCATGGGGGCCTATAATCGGGTGAACGGAGTGTATTGCTGTGAAGATCCGTTTTTGCTGACACAGATCCTGCGGAATGAGTGGGGCTTTAAAGGGTTTGTGTTGTCAGATTGGTCGGGTACGCGTTCTACAGCGGCTTCGGCCAACGCCGGACTTGATTTGGAGATGCCGAATAAAAAATGGTACGGCGAAAAGCTTCTGGCGGCCGTTAACGCCGGTGAAGTAAGCGAGAAAACGATTGATATGATGACCGGCAATATTTTGCGCGGGATGTTCTGGGCCGGGGCATTTGACATAAAGCCTTCGCTCGATAAGTCGCTGCTGATTACCCCCGAAAACCGGGCGATTGCCCGTGAGGCATCGGCCAAGAGTATGGTTCTGTTGAAAAACGCAGGGGGCGTTCTGCCGTTTGACCGGACGCAGATCAAGAAGATCGCGGTGATTGGGCCGAACGGCGAGTACGGCATCCATTACAATAATGGAACGTATAACGGGGCGTTACTGCAAGGGGGCGGAAGTGCGTATATTGAACCGAAACGCTCGGATGTCATCACGACCTATCAAGGCGTTCAGGCAGCGCTGAGAGAGTCGGCAGAGGTCACCTTTGCGCCGGGCTGCTATGCTGAATCCGGTTGCGGCGTGATTCCCGCAAAATACCTGCTGACACCTGACGGCAAGAGCGAGGGTTTGCTGGCCAACTACTACAATAACGCAGACTTCACCGGCGAACCGGCCAAGACTCAAGTGGAAAAAGCTATCTATCACCTCTGGGTAGGCGAACTTCCGATTCCTGAGGCGGGACGCGATCGCGACGACGGGTCTCGTTTCTCCGTCGTCTGGACCGGATCACTGCTCGCGCCTGAAACCCGCGACTATACCTTTGAGGTTCGCAACGAGTCCGGGTTTGCGCGGCTGCTGATTGATGGAAAGCTGGTGGTTGCCAACGAAAAAGGGCACCGTATGGACTGGCATAACACGGCGACCATTCCGCTTAAAGGCGGAAAGAAATACGACATCCGCGTGGAATATGCTAAGCGGGGTGAAAAGGCCGATTTCCGGCTGGGCTGGGATTATGAAAATGCGGCCTGGATGAACGAGGCAGTTGCATTGGCGAAATCGTCGGATGCCGTTATCTTAGCTGTTGGTCTGTCCGGCGATATCGGAGAGACCGAAGCCGCTGATCGTAAATCGCTGCGACTCTTTCCTGCGCAGGAGCAGTTGATCAAGGCCGTGGCCAACGCAAATACCAATACGGTTGTTGCCGTGATTGCCGGCAGTGCCATCGCGATGAAGGAATGGATGAATGATGTTCCCGCCATCCTGATGGCCTGGTATCCGGGGCAGGAGGGCGGAAATGCGCTGGCCGATGTGGTGTTCGGGGCTGTGAATCCCAGTGCCAAACTGCCGATCACATTCCCTCTCTCACTGGATCAATATCCGGAAGGATTTTATACCCGGGGCGACGAAATCGAATACAGCGAAGGGATTTTTGTTGGTTACCGCTATTTCGAAAAATACGACAAGAAACCGCTGTTTCCGTTTGGGTACGGTCTGAGCTATACGACCTTTGAATACAGCAACGTAAAAGCCGTTCCTTCCGAAACCAACGTGGTTGTCACGGTGGATATAAAAAACACCGGTACCCGGTCTGGCGCGGAGGTTGTTCAGGTTTATGTTCATGATGTCGAATGCAGCGTTGAGCGCCCAGTGAAGGAGCTGAAGGCGTTTCGTAAAGTCGAGCTAAATCCGGGCGAACAGAAGACCATAGAGTTTTCTTTGTCGGATGATGCGTTTTCTTTCTGGAGTGTTAAAGAGAATGCGTGGATCGTTGAGCCTGGTGCTTTTGATTTGCTAATCGGAAGTTCCTCTCATGATATCAGGCAAAAAACCTCAGTGGACATAAAATAATTCGGAGCACCGTCATGAAGAAGGTTCTGCTTTTCATTATATTTGTTCTGTGCGAACAATCCTATGCTGCGAATCCGGTCATCCGGCATCCGTTTACCGCCGATCCGTCGCTGCGACGGTGGAGCGATGGTAAATTCTATGTCTACGGCTCGCACGACAAAGATGTTGCCGGAAAGTGGGACATGGAGGATTACCACGTCTTCTCCTCAACGAACCTGGTGGATTGGAAAGATCACGGCGTGGTGCTGCGTAATTCGCAAACTCCGTGGGGCGGTCCGTTCTGGGCGCCGGATGCGGCGGAAAAGAACGGGAAGTATTATCTCTATTTTCCGGAAGGCGCCCATATCGGCGTAGCCGAAAGCGATTCGCCGACCGGTCCGTTCAACAATCCGCGCAGCATTTATGCCATGCCCGAAGGCTATGCGCAGGCTTACGACCCGGCGGTTTTTTCGTACAAGGGAAAGGACTATCTGATCATTTCCGAGCGCAAGAGTCTGACGACTCCGTTTTATCCGGTGATTTTTACCCTGAAAGATAACATGACGGAAATCGAGCCCGGCTCGAAAGTGGAGCTCCCGCCGTTAGAGGGGTTTCATGAAGGGCCGTTCCTTTTCGAGCGCAAAGGAAAAGTTTACATGATCGGTGGCGGATACCGGTCGCTGCGTTACTGGATGGCCGATGATCTGTTCGGTCCGTATGAATATAAAGGCGACTTTTTCACCGGCAACGAAACCTACACCATTTCCAAAACCGCGCACGGGTCGGTGCTGGAGCATGACGGAAAATGGGTTCTGGCCTGTCACTACGACGTGTTCCCGGACGGACCGTATCAGCGCACGACCTGCATCGAATACCTCGAATTTAATGACGATGGAACCATCAAGCCGGTTTCGATTACCCGCAAAGGAATTGAACCGGTCAGTTCATCACGGTAAGCAAAATTTCAACGAGACCTTAACAAATAGACAAAGGAAAGTTATGTCAGAGATAAAACATAAAACAGGATTTATCATCCTGATTACGCTGGTGGCGACCATCGGCGGGTTTCTGTTCGGATTCGATTCGGGCGTGATCAACGGAACCGTTGACGGCCTGAAACTTGCCTTTAATTCGGATAGCGTCGTCACCGGATTCAATGTGGCCTCGATGCTGCTCGGCTGTGCAATTGGCGCGTTTTTTGCGGGAACGCTGGCCGACAAGATGGGACGTCGCACGATTCTGATTATTTCGTCGGTTTTCTTTACGGTTAGCGCCTGGGGATCAGGAATTGCGACCGGTTCCACGGAGTTTGTGCTCTACCGCGTGCTCGGCGGATTTGCAGTTGGTGCGGCCAGTGTATTGTCGCCCGCCTATATCAGTGAAGTAACGCCCGCCCGGTTCCGCGGGGCGCTTTCGTCTGTTCAGCAGATTGCCATTATTTCCGGCCTGTTTATCGCGTTTCTCAGCAACTACATCATTGCGCATGTTTCCGGCGGTTCCACACAGATGTTCGCCTGGGGCTACGAAGCCTGGCGCTGGATGTTCTGGATTGAGCTGGCTCCGGCGATCCTTTTCGGAGTGGCCCTTCTTTTTATTCCGGAAAGCCCTCGCTTTCTGGTCGCATCCGGCAAAAAGGAAAAGGCACTGAATGTGTTGACGCAATTGATGGGCGGTTCTGCTCCGGCCAAGTTAAAGGAAATTGAGGACTCACTTTCCGAGGCGCATCACCGCCCGCGCCTGACGGATATTCTGGATTCAACGTTCGGAATTCGTCCGATTGTCTGGGTGGGGGTTGGCTTGGCTACTTTCCAGCAGCTGGTTGGAATCAACGTGGTATTTTACTATGGCGCGGTGTTATGGCAGTCGGCGGGTTTTTCCGAAAACGATGCGCTGCTGATCAATGTGATTGGCGGGGCCGTCAGTATCGCCGCCTGCTTCGTTGCCACAGCGCTGGTGGATAAAATCGGGCGCAAGCCGCTGCTGCTGATCGGGTCCATCGGCATGGCCATCACACTCGGGACGATGGCGTTCGTCTTTGCAACGGCATCCGTGCAGGATGGCGGCGCACTGCAACTGGCTGGAAACAGCGGGATCATCGCCCTGATTGCCGCGAATCTCTACGTCTTTTTCTTTAACACCTCCTGGGGACCGATCATGTGGGTCATGCTCGGCGAAATGTTCCCGAATCAGATTCGCGGGTCGGGGCTGGCGGTCAGCGGATTGGCGCAATGGACTTCCAACTTTGCCATTACCATGACCTTCCCGATTCTGCTGGCCGGGATCGGACTGGGCGGAGCCTACGGGCTGTATGCCGTCTGTTCGTTCATTTCGATTTTCTTCATCATCCGGTTTGTGAAGGAAACCAAAGGCATCGAACTGGAAGATATGCAGGGGTAAAAGATTTTGCAGGGCGGGAACGGTTGAAAACCTTCCCGCCACGGCGCGAAGGTCTTTGACCATTCGCGCCCTACAAATTGGATGTTAATAACTGAAATGGAGAGCAAAAAATGAGCATTGTAACAGGCAAAACAGAGTTTTTTCCGGGCATTGGAAAAATCGGATTTGAAGGACGTGGAAGTGATAATCCGCTGGCGTTTAAGTGGTATGACGAAGCCGCAGAGGTGGCCGGTAAAACAATGAAGGAACATCTGCGTTTTGCGGTTTGCTACTGGCATACCTTCTGCGGAACCGGCGGCGACCCCTTCGGCGGCGCAACCCACGCCTTTCCGTGGTTTGCCGGTGCTGACACCGAAACCCGCGCGAAAAACAAAATGGATGCCGCATTCGAATTCATCACCAAAATCGGCGCGCCGTATTACTGCTTCCACGACTTCGACCTGATTGAAGAAGGCGGTAATTTCGCAGAATCGACGAAACGTCTTCAAACGATGGTGGAGTACGCCAGACAGAAGCAGTCCGCTTCCGGCGTCAAACTGCTGTGGGGCACCGCCAACCTGTTCAGCAACGCCCGCTACATGAACGGCGCCGGAACCAATCCGGACTTTGGAACCGTGGCTTATGCCGCCGCTCAGCTTAAAAACGCGCTGGACGCAACGATTGCTCTCGGCGGTGAAAACTATGTCTTCTGGGGCGGACGTGAAGGCTATATGAGTTTGCTCAACACCAATATGAAGAAAGAGCTGAACAACTTCGGCAAGTTCCTGACCGCCGCCCGCGACTATGCCCGCGCCAACGGATTTAAAGGAAATTTCTTTATCGAGCCGAAACCGATGGAGCCGAGCAAACATCAGTACGATTTCGACTGTCAGACGGTGATCGGTTTCCTGAAGGAACACGGCCTCGAAAAGGATTTTAAACTGAACGTTGAAGTCAACCACGCCACACTGGCGCAGCATACCTTTCAGCACGAGCTGCAGGTCGCCGCCGATCACGGCATGCTCGGCAGCATTGATGCCAACCGCGGGGATTACCAGAACGGCTGGGACACCGACCAGTTCCCGATCAATCTCTATGAAACCGTCGAAGCCATGCTCGTCATTCTTGAAGCGGGCGGCTTCCGGGGCGGCGGAACGAATTTCGACGCGAAGATCCGTCGCAACTCCACCGATCTCGAAGACATCTTTATCGCTCACATTGCCGGGATGGACACGTTTGCCCGGGCCTTGGTCATTGCCGATAAAATTCTGACGCAATCGCCGTACAAGAAAATGCGGGCGGAACGCTATGCCTCATTTGACAGCGGCAAGGGCGCGGAATTTGCGGCGGGCAGATTGACGCTGGAAGACCTGGCGGCCATCGGCGCGGCGGGCGGCGAACCGAAACAGATCAGCGGGAAACAGGAACTTTATGAAGCGCTGATTAACCGGCACCTATAGATTCTTCAATAGAAAAATCTATTGGTTTAGTTTCGGCCCGGCTGCCTTGGGGAAATGACGGAGATTTGCCGAAAGAAACTTTTAAACTGAAAGGATGTATAAGATGAGACACCAATGGATTGCAGTGGTTGCCGCAGGTGTGTTTTTAACAGGCGGCACGGTGATCAGCGAAGATCGCCGGGCGAATCCGATTATCCGCCACATGTTTACGGCAGATCCTTCGGCGCATGTGTGGGCTGACGGACGGCTGTACCTTTATCCCTCGACCGATGTCGCCCCTCCGCAGGGATGCAGCCGCATGGATGGATACCATGTTTTTTCCACGGATGACCTGATCACATGGACCGATCACGGCGAAATTCTGCATTCCCGCGATGTTGAGTGGGGCAGACCGGAGGGCGGTTATATGTGGGCGCCGGATTGTGCGTATCGCAACGGAACGTATTACTATTATTTTCCTCATCCCGGCGAGAGCGAGGTTCATTACAGTTGGAAAATCGGGATTGCCTCCAGCAGCCGCCCGGACGGCGGATTTGTTGTCCGGGGATATTTCAAAGAACTGGGCGGGCGGGGGATGATTGATCCGGCGGTGTTCACCGATGACGACGGTCAATCCTATATGATTTACGGCGGCGGCGCCGTTTGTCATATCGGAAAGCTGAAAGAAAACATGGTTGAGATCGATGGCGAAATGGCCGACATCTCGAAACAACTCACGGATTTTCACGAGGGCCCCTGGATTTTTAAGCGGAACGGGATTTATTACCTGATGTATCCGGACAACGTTAAACCCTGTAACAGCATGCGGTACGCAATGAGTACAAACGTATTGGGTCCATGGGAATCAAAAGGAATCATGATGGAGCCGGTCAGCAGCGAGACCACGCACGGTTCCGTCGTGGAGTATAAAGGGGTATGGTATATTTTTTATCACAACGCCGCGCTGTCCGGCGGAATCGGCAACCTGCGTTCCGTCTGTTTTGACCGCCTGTTTTTCAATGAGGACGGAACGATTCAGCTTGTTAAACAAACGCTGCCGGCCGGCACGGAAATTCCGGAGTCCGGAAACCGGGTGCGGAATCCTTCGTTTGAAGAAGGCAGCGGATTCTTTATCTATGCGTGGAAAACCGGCACAACCAATCTCTCCCGCTTTGCGGATTCTTCGGTGGATGGCGCCCATGTGCTGAAATACACAGGCTCCGGAACTGAACCGGTGGCGCAGCGGATGTCCATCCTTAAAAACAGAACATATCAGGCGGATGTCTGGATGAAGATCGAACCCGGAACCGCGGGAACGGCGGTTTTTGACACAGAGGATCAGTTTGATGACACCTGTCAGTTTACTCTCGACGCGAGCCAGGCCGGAAACTGGATTCATAAAAGCGGAACGTTTGACAGCGGAGAAAAAACAGAGGTCACTCTGCGCTGTTTTACAACAGGCGACTTTTCCGGAATCTGTTACTGGGACAACCTTTCGCTGAAGGTCGTGGACAAGGCCGTTTCAGTTCATTAACCCGTCTTTCGCTGTTCGCGGGCTGAATCTCCTTTTTTTCGAGGGGGTGACCCTCGTTTCACCCTTTATTTTTAAGGGTGTCTGTTTCAACACGGCGTGCGGGCAGGCCTTGCCGGTTAACGATTTGATTTTCTATGGAAAAATTGAGTTATGTATTTGAAAGTGACACAAGCAAATGAAAGATGGTAAAGAGCACCGCTACTGGCGTGTTGTTGAAAGGCCGCTGAAAACCTCCCGAGCCAAGAGCGTTTTGAAAACTGAACTGACGAAAAAAGCGTTCTGCCTCTGTGACCGCGAACAATGAGGAAAGTTAAAAATGACGCAATGTGCGGGCTGACCCTTTTTTCCTTTTTTCACGGGCTGACCCTTTTTTCAAACCACCGTGCAAAAGCGGCTTAACTAAGTGCCATTCCGGGCTGACCCTTTTTCCCCCTTTTTCCCAAAACACCTAATGGTGAGAATTCAAATGGAACCGCGAATGAACGCTAATGGGCGCGAATGGGAATTGGCCGCAAAAGAGCGCAGGAAACGCAAAAAGAGATTTTGGCAGAACCGAGACGCAGTCGAGCTGGGCTCGCCAAGGGCGGGCAGCGAAGCGGCAATGATTGATGGCAGACCTGAGGTATTCCGAAAGTGCTTTTTGTATTTCAAAAAGCGTTACGGAGCAGGCTGAGCGGTTAGCGACGGCTTGAAGACACTGGCTCGCTTTTTTTTATTTCTATTTCTTGCGATGTATCCAGAACGCTCTGACCATTAATCGTTACATGGCAGTTGGTTGAGTTGTCAAAATTCGGCTCATAACGACAGCGATCCCAGTCTCCATCATGATCAGCATCAGTTAAGGAAATGAGCGAGTCTTCAGCAAACACTCTAATATTGGAAATAATCTCCTCTTTATCGCCAGTTTTAATCATGGAAACCTCGATCATCGGCCGGTCCCATGATCTGGAAATCTCGATGCTGTCTCTATCTTCTTCAGCATACCGCTTTAACGTCAGATAGAATCCT
>JALOTS010000326.1 GCA_025457785.1 Pontiellaceae bacterium
TCCGAATCTTTTCAACCTGAATTTCACTGTCAAAGTGGCCGATGTTGCAAACAATCGCCATATCTTTCATTTTTCGCATATGCTTTTCAGTGATCACATCACAGCAGCCGGTCGAAGTGATAAACAGGTCGCCCTCCAGGCACGCCTCATCCATCGTTTTCACTTCATAACCTTCCATCGCAGCCTGCAACGCACAGATCGGATCAATCTCTGTCACAATGACACGCGCCCCCTGCCCTTTAAGCGACTGACAGCAGCCTTTGCCCACATCACCGTATCCGGCAACAACCGCAACTTTCCCGGAAAGCATCACGTCGGTCGCGCGCATAATCCCGTCCACCAGCGAATGACGGCATCCGTACAGATTATCAAACTTCGATTTGGTCACTGAATCATTCACATTAAACGCCGGAAACAGCAGTTCGCCGCGCGCCATCATCTGGTAAAGACGATGAACGCCTGTGGTCGTTTCCTCGCTGACCCCGAGAATCCCTTTGGCAATTCGCGAAAACCGGGCTGGATCTTTCCGGAGCGCTTTTTTAAGCTGCGCCAGCAGAATTTTTTCCTCGGGACTGCCCGGCCTGCGGTCCAAAATCGACGGGTCGCGCTCCGCCTTCACCCCGAGATGAACAAACAGGGTTGCATCGCCGCCGTCATCGAGAATCATATTCGGGCCGGTTCCGTTCCCCCAATCCAGAATACGATCCGTATAATTCCAATAGTCTTCGAGCGTCTCGCCCTTTACGGCAAACACCGGCGTGCCGGTTACGGCAACCGCCGCCGCCGCATGATCCTGTGTGGAATAAATATTGCAGCTCGCCCAGCGGACTTTCGCGCCGAGAATCTGAAGTGTCTCGATCAGCATGGCCGTCTGAATCGTCATATGGAGCGACCCGGTGATGCGCGCGCCCTTCAGCGGCTTTTGTTTTGCGTATTTTTCGCGCAGAGCCATCAGCCCCGGCATTTCATGCTCCGCCAGTTCCATCTCTTTGCGCCCAAACTCCGCCAGGGAAAGATCTTTAACCACATAATCATGATTCATCGGAATCGCTTTCTTAGCCATGTCTATTTACTCCGTTTCTGCTCTTCTTTTATTGCCGCAATCATCACCACAGAAAAGGCCGGCATCGGCCCGTCCAATGTTTGGAAAACTTCCGTTCTCAATCCGGCAGATGCCAGCCATCCGCGCAGTTCACGCCCGTCGAACCCGAGCCACTGATCCGCCCATTCCATGCGAACCCACTCCTGATCATGCTGGGACAGATCCAGCAAAATCAGCCGGCCGCCCGGCTTCAGTATCCGGGCCGCTTCAGCCAGCGCCGCCTCCGGACGTGCCGCATGATGCAGCACCTGGCTCACAAACGCCGCATCCATACTGTCCGGCTCCAGCGGCAGCTTTTCCAAATCCCCTTTACTCACCGTAACGCGCCGCGCCACGCCCGCTTCTCTGGAACGTTCCTGCACCACGCGCAGCATCTGCGCAGACAGATCCACCGCGACCACCCGCCTGGCGAAACGCGCCAGCAAAAGCGTCAAATCGCCCTCCCCGCAACCGATATCCGCCACGGTCTGCCCGGAAAATCCGGCGGCCAGCGCGGCGGCCAGCGCCTGCCATCCGCCGCCGGGCTGCGTCAACGAGCTGTAGCGCCCGGCGATTTCGTCAAAAAATTTTGTGCTTCCCCGGCGGCGCAGCTCAATCGCCCGGTCAACGGCGGCACGGTCGCGGCTCGCTCCACGCAATTCGGCCAGCTTTTCACTCATCAGTTGCGAAAAGGCCGCATCCTGAAAAACCGGCCCGCGCCGGTAATAGACTGAAGTTCCATCGCGGCGGGTATCCATCAGCCCGCTGTCGCGCAATGGTTTAAGATGACGGCTGACCGACGACTGCGGCATTTTCAGCGCCTCAACAATTTCGGCTACGGAAAGTTCGGCGATCTCCACCGCGCGCAGAATCCGCAAACGTCCCTCGTCGCCCAGTGCTTTAAACACCTCAAGAATGTTGGTTTCGTTCATACTCCATTTATCCGCTTTTCCGGATAAAAGGATATTTGGCCGGATGACGCAAGCGTTTTCCGCCCCGGACACGGACAGCGGCGCGTACAGGACACGGAGGAAATTTATTCGGAAAATGAATTTCCCGCCCTTATCAACCGGCATTTCCGGCATTGCCCTGATGTTTTTGCCGAACGGTTAAATTTCAGCTTTTAATGCCCGCCGCAGTTGCGTAGTCTGCGGCGGTTTGTACGTCGTGGAGATTGTTTATGATGATTCGATGTAAAGCCTATCCGCGCGCCGGTCTGATCGGCAATCCGTCCGATGGATACCACGGACGTACCCTTTCGTTCACCTTTGATAATTTTTTTGCCGAGGCGCTTCTTTTTCCTTCTGCTGAACTGGAATTGCTTCCGGGACCGCGTGACCGGATGGTTTTTCGAGATTTAGAGGGGCTTTCTGAAAGTATCACGCGCTATGGATATTATGGCGGAATCCGGCTGGTTGAAGCCGCGCTGAAGCGGTTTTATGACTACACCTGCAACACCGGAGTCGAACTGGAAAAGAAAAATTTTTCGCTGCGGTATTACACCAATATTCCGCCGCACGTCGGCATGGCCGGGTCGAGCGCCATCATTACCGCCTGCTTCCGCGCACTTATGCAGTTTTACCGCGTGGACATTCCGAAACCCCTGCTGGCCAATCTGATTCTTTCTGCGGAAAAGGACGAACTGGGGATTTCCGCCGGCTTGCAGGACCGGGTTGCACAGGTTTATCAGGGATTGATTTATATGGATTTTGACCGCGAGGTGATGGAACAGCAGGGCTGGGGAATTTACGAGCCGCTGCCGCCGGAACTGCTGCCTCAGCTCTATGTGGCCTATCGCACCGATCTCGCGGAATCGTCCGATGTTT
>JALOTS010000051.1 GCA_025457785.1 Pontiellaceae bacterium
TTGGCGGGCGAAAGTCTGGTTCTCCGGTCGAATCAGACGTGGAAGGTTATTCTTAAGAATGTAGGACCGTCTGTTTTTACCGCGCATATGGAACAGGCCGTGGACGGAACGGTCTGGCTGATTGTGCCGGGAAAGTTGTGGCGGATTGAGGCGGATCTTTCTCAGGCTTCCGTGGTGATGGAGTCTTCTGATGATAATCCGTTGATGTCCTTTTGTATCGATCCGTCCGGGGATGTATGGGTGTTTGAAAAAACGGGAACGCTGACATCCCGTCTGGTTAAAATTCCTTTGATAAACGGGCGGCCTGCGGCCCGTACGGAGTGGCGTGAATTTCCTGTTCCTTTTGATAACTATAAAAGGGAGGCGGTTGTTATTTCGGCCGAGAGCGGTTTGATCTGGCTTACGGCGAGCAGAGGGGTTGAGACATTTGATTCGCGGCGAAATGAGTGGGTTCAGAGAAAACCGGGGGATAATTCCCAGTCGTATTATTCTCTTCTGAAGAGTCGTGACGGGTCGATCTGGGCCGGGGGGGAATCCGACCTGCTGCGCGTGTCCGGCGGGGCGGAGGAGGTTCGTTATTCGGTTGAAGAACTGAACCTTCCCGTGCTGCCGATGTCACTGTTTGAAACAAAATCCGGGCGGATGTGGGTCATCGGGCGAATTGGTTCTGTTTATTCGGTTGATCCCGGTGACAGGGAGTGGAGAACCTATAAGGGATTGAACTATCAGTGCGAAACGCCGGAGCCGGAGGGTCTGCGATGGTTTACTTCAACGAGGTACCGGAGTGTGGTATCGCAGAATCTGAAGACCGGTGAATGGCTCGAGTATGGACCGGAAGAGGGGGTAATTGATTCGACGTTTAACGTCATCCGTTCCAGTCAGGGGTTGATCTGGGCGGCTGGAAGTCATCAGAAGCGCGCGGCATTTTCAGTGTATGACGGGGTTAACTGGACGCGTTTTTGTCATCCGGAGCTTCTGCGCCGGTTTGAGCCGAATGCGGTTTTAGAGGCTGCCGACGGAACGGTGTGGATGGGTGTCGGCGGGGATATTGCGAACAGCGACCTATCCTGCGGCGGAGCTGTCCGGTATAAAATCAATCCGGACCGGAGTGTTGAGTTGTTGTCCCGTCATGCTCCGCCGGATTTTCCCTATTATGTGACGGCGCTGGCTCAGACTTCGGATCAGGTGTTATGGCTCGGATCAACGGAAGTGTATCGGTATGACGGACTGTCTCCGAGGGCTCAGCCTGCCGCTTTTTTACAAGGCTCGCGAACCATCGGGATGTTCGTTGATTCAAATCAAACGGTCTGGGTTGCAAAAGAGTGTTTCGGAGTTTGCCGCTGGCGGAACGACTCCTGGGAGGTGTTCGGAATTAATGAGGGACTTCCCAGTCTGAACTTAAGGGGCATGTGCCTGTTGCAGGACGGTTCTATTGTGGTTTCCTCGGATAAAGGGATCAGCCGGTTTGACGGGACAATCTGGAAGGCAGAAGCCTGTCCGGAATGGTTCCGGATGATACAGCGCAGAAGTGGAATTAAACAATCCGGAGACGGTTCCTTTTGGTTTAATTATGACGACAGCGAGCCGCAGTTTGCAAAAATTTCCAAAGAAACCGGGGGTTTTTGTACGGTTCATCACCGGCCGGAAACCGATCCGCCCGAGACATGGGTTGCGGAGTGTTTAGCGAGGGTTTCTCCGCCGGGGAACAGTCATATCCGCTGGGCGGGGAATGACCTGTGGAGCGTCACTCCGGTAAAAGATCTCCAGTATTCCTGGCGGTTGAACGGGGGCGGATGGTCCGCCTTTTCGCATGAGACCGGCAAAACCTTTCTAAAGCTGAACAGCGGGCGGCACATACTGGAGGTTCGTGCGCGTGACCGGGCTTTTAATATCGACCCGACCCCGGCCCGTGTTGAATTTGTTGTTATTCCGCCTGTTTGGCGCCAGCCCTGGTTTTTGACTCTGGTCTTTGTTCTGGTCGGGTTGATTTTGTCGCTGACTTGGCTTTTAATCCGGAGTCGGGAGCGGCATCTGCTGGAACGGCAGGCGGATCGTGAAAACCTCCTGAAACGGCAGCAGGAAGACCGGGAGCGGCATCTGTTGGAAATGGATCGGCTCAAAACCGGTTTCTTTACGAACATTTCTCACGAACTTCGAACCCCGATGACGGTGGTTTGCGGACGGCTTGAAACCTTCCTGGGTTCGGAGTCGGATGAACAGAAAAAAAATGCTCTTTCGGTTATCCTGCGCAATGCTCAGCGCGTGACGGGTTTGATTGCCCAGTTGCTGGATTTTCGAAAAATTGAAGAAGGTAAAATTGCCGTAGAAGCGACGAAGGGGGATTTGGTTCCGTCTCTGCGCGATTGGATGGCTTCATTGCAGGTTTTAGCCGATCAGGCGCAGATTTCGCTGCATCTGGAGAGCGTTGAAACATGTTGCGGCTGGTTTGACTTCGATAAACTGCAGAAAATTTTCACCAATTTGATCGCCAATTCGATTAAATACACCATGGCCGGAGGTGAGGTCAGGGTTTATTTAAATGTTGAGGGGGATCATTGCAGGGCGGAAACGGTTGAAGACCTTTCCGCCGCCCGGCTGGAAGGTCAGGAACCATTCCAGCCCTGCAAAAAAACATCGGGCAGGCGATTGAGGTTTGTGGTGGAAGACACCGGCGTGGGGATTGCCAAAGAACATCAGGCGCATATTTTTAAGCCGTTTTACCGTGTTTCTGAAGCATCAATGGCACAGGGTGCCGGCATCGGCCTGAATTTAACCCGTGAACTGGTCGAATTGCTCGGCGGTACAATCCGCGTTGAAAGCCCGATTCATGAGGATGTAAACCGCCCCGGATCGCGCTTTACGGTACAACTTCCAATGGATCTCGCGCAAAGCCGCAAAGACGCTAAGGATGGGGAGAATGGAGATCTTCAGTCTGCCGGGCTTTGCGCCTCTGCGCCTTTGCGAGAGGAATCTTCTGAGCTTTATACGTCCAATAGGTCCGATTCTTCCAACGAAGAGTCTCCTCTAATTCTGGTTGTCGAAGACGATGAAGAGGTCAGGGCTTTCATTGTCGAGGGGCTTGAATCGTCTTGCCGGGTGGAAACCGCTGAAGATGGACTGATCGGTCTCCAGAAAGCCAAAGAACAGGTTCCGGATTTGATCATCACCGATTTGATGATGCCGGGGATGGATGGAATTGCACTGTGTAAAGAGCTGAAAACAAGCATGGAAACCTCACATATCCCGGTCATTATGCTCACGGCAAAAGCTTCGCTCGAGCATCAGGTGGAGGGATTGCAGACAGGTGCTGACGACTATATCACCAAACCATTTCACATGATTCTGTTGCAGACCCGCATTCATAACTTACTTGAAGCACGGCGGGTATTGCGCGAGCAGTTTTGTCGTGAATATCCGGTATTGACGTCGACAACTCTCGAAAGCAAAGTGGATAAGGAGTTTATCGATAAAGCGTTGCGCGTGGTTGAGGAGAATTATACGGATGCGCGGTTTGATTTGGATGAGTTTGCTGCCGCGTTAAATATTAGCAGGCGATCCCTTCAGCGCAAACTCAAGGCCGTCGCCGATCAAACCCCGCTCGGGTTTATCACGGAGTTCCGGATGATGCAGGCCGCGAAGCTGTTGACGGGAACAGAGAATACCATCGCGGATATTTGCTTTCAGGTGGGTTGTGATGAGCCGTCTAATTTTTACCGCCTGTTTAAGAAGTACTATCAGATGAGTCCCTCTCAATACCGGGCCGAAAAGGGTGGGCTTTAAACACTAAAGTGGAGGAAACCGATCTGTTACAGACCGGACTGGCGGCGGAGTTCAAAGCCGAGCTCAAAATAACGACTTCAACGATTTTGATGAGCAGAGCGTTTTAACGATTTAAACGGCTTTTATCCGCAGATTACGCAGATGAACACAGACATGGAAAAGATTTCGATAGTTGGAAACGGTGCGGAGTGCATGAAAATAAAAACACACATGAAGGGGCAACGTGGAAAAGTAACGTCAACCGGGCGCAGGTACGGGCGGAACCCGCATGCTTGAGCAGCTTGTCCCGGTCATCATACACATGGAGCTCGAAAATCCATCCGAAGAGGGGGCGATCCCTGCTTCCCGCCGGTGGGGGAGTAACAGCCAGTTCTTTAAGATTGTTTCGCGGCAGGCTTCCAATGGGTGAAAAAAAGGGGTACAAACTTTCCAAGCTTTGGAAAATCGCACCGGGTGACGGCGGAAGGGGGTTGGCATGAAACACGTAAAATTGCAGACAGTAAGCCTGAAAAATCACGCCATCTTAAATGAGCGCTGGCTCCAGGATGTTGTTGCGTCGGACCCCTCTATTCTCGGAATTGGGGATGTCGTTCTAAAGGATCGCGAACGAATCCACCCCCGCGCCGGTCGACTGGACTTGCTGTTGCAGGATGCCGATGGACACGGGCGTTATGAGGTCGAGATTCAGCTTGGGGCCACGGATGAGTCACATGTTATTCGGACGATTGAATATTGGGATATAGAACGCCGAAAATACCCCCAGTACGATCACACTGCGGTTATTGTAGCCGAAGACATCACCAGCCCTCAAAAAAACGCCATTCGACTGGAAATCAGTCTTCCCCAGATGGAGGAGTTTGATGAGATCATCGAAACCGCCGAGTTGGATATGCTCGATTACGACAAACGTTTTGGCAACTACCGGATCAGACTGACGGGCACTGAGCTGGATTCAAAAAAAGACACTCTGATCAAGCTGATGCAGCAGGCCCGCGACAACCGGAAGTGATCGGTCATGCGTTTTTACTGTCAATTTACGGTGGAGGAGTAGCGGGATGAAGTTCAATGAAGACTCCCGGGTCAAAATTCCGGCGATCCTGCATTTAATCCGGCTGGGTTATTCCTACCTGTCGAAGGACGGTGCCGTTTGGGATGAATCCACAAATATCTTCCCGGACATTTTTAAAGAAAGCGTTGCCCGAATTAATGCGGGGAAAAAGCTCGAAGATGACGACCTGAAGCGGCTTCAGGCGGAAACCTCTCTTCTGCTCGACAATGAAGACATGGGGAAAGCCTTTTACGAGCGGCTGGTTCAAAAATCCGGCATCCGGCTCATTGATTTTGAAAATGTCGGCAATAACTCGTTTCACATATTGACAGAGTTGCCCTGCATAAACGGCGATGAAGAGTTCCGCCCTGATATTACGTTACTGATCAATGGGATGCCGCTGGTTTTCATTGAAGTCAAAAAGCCGAACAATCAGGACGGTATTCTGGCCGAGCGAAAGCGCATAGATGACCGCTTCAAAAATCCGAAGTTCCGCCGGTTTATGAACATCACGCAGGTGATGGTTTTCTCGAACAACATGGAATACAACAGCGATTCCCCGCAGCCGATTGAAGGGGCTTTCTATGCGACCCCGTCCCGCTCAGGGGTCAAATTCAACTATTTCCGCGAGGAAGAGGATCTGGATTTGGGCCGTCTGCTTGCGCCGGAAAATGATGCGGTTGAAGATTTTGTTTTGCGGGACAACAATCTTGAAGTGATCAAACACAACCCGGAATTCCTGACCAACAAGAATCCGGACACCCCGACCAACCGCCTCTCTACATCGCTCTTTTGTAAAGAACGCCTGGCGTTCCTGCTGAACTACGCCATCGTTTTTGTCCGGGAAGAAGTTGGTATTCAGAAACATATCATGCGCTACCCGCAGATTTTCGCCACCAAAGCCATTGAGCAAAAACTGGATGCAGGCGAGCGCAAAGGAATCATCTGGCACACCCAGGGCAGCGGCAAAACCGCTTTGGCCTGTTACAACGTTAAGTTTTTGACCGACTACTACAGCCGCAAAGGGATCATCCCGAAATTCTACTTCATCGTGGATCGGATTGATCTGCTGATTCAGGCCAAACGGGAGTTTTCCAGTCGAGGGCTGGTTGTTCACGAAATCAGCTCCAAGGAGGCCTTTCGGAAAGAGATTCGGGAAACCCGCGCCGTTCATAACGCCTCGGGCCGGCCGGAAATCACCGTAGTGAACATCCACCGGTTTGAGGATGACCCGGATGTGGTCAGTGTACAGGATTACAATATAGACATTCAGCGGGTTTATTTTTTGGATGAGGTACACCGCAGCTACAACCCCAAGGGAAGTTTCCTTGCCAACCTGGAGGAATCAGACCGCAAGGCGATCAAAATTGGACTGACCGGAACGCCGCTGATCGGCGAAACGCGGGCTTCAAAAAAGCTTTTCGGTGACTACTTTCACAAATACTACTACAACGCCTCCATTGCTGACGGCTACACCCTGCGCCTGATCCGCGAGGAAATTGAAACCAGTTACAAACTGATTCTAAAAAAGGCGTTGAGCGAAATTGATCTTCCCAAAGGCACCGCAGACAAACGGCTGGCCTATTCGCATCACTCTTTTACGGAGCCGTTACTCGATTATATTATCAAGGACTTCAAAAACACCCGCATCCGGCTCAACGACGACACCATCGGCGGAATGGTCATTTGCGACTCTTCGGAACAGGCCCGCAGTCTGGCGGAAGTTTTCGAGAAAAAATACGGAACGCTTCAGACCGAGGTGCTCGGCGCTGTCGCGGAAGAGCCGGAAGAATACCGTACAGCAACCGATAAGCCGTCTCGCAGTTTGAGCGCGGCACTGATCCTCCACGACGAGGGAACCAAAGACGACCGTAAAAACCTGATTGATGACTTCAAGGCCGGAAAAATTGATTTTCTCTTTGTTTTCAACATGCTTTTGACCGGCTTTGATGCCCCGCGCCTCAAAAAGCTCTATCTGAACCGCGTGGTGAAAGCCCACAACCTGTTGCAGGCGCTTACCCGCGTCAACCGTACCTACAAAGAACATCGCTTCGGCTACGTGGTCGATTTTGCCGACATTCAGAGCGAATTTGCCAAGACCAACGCAGATTACTTCAAAGAACTGAACGAAATCCTCGGGGACGACGAAAAGGAATGGTCCAAGCTCTTCAAATCCAAAGAGGAAATCCTGGCCGACATCGAAACGGTCAAAGATGTCCTCTTCCGTTTCGATACGGAAAATGCCGAGGTTTTTTCCCAGCAGATCAGTCAGATTCAGGATCGGGCCGACGTGCTCCAGATCAAAAACGCACTGACAATCGCCCGCGAGCTGTACAACATCATCCGTTTTTCAGGGCAGTATGACCTGCTGGACGAGCTCGACTTCCGCAAGCTCAATCAGCTTTACACCGAAGTCAGCAACCATCTGGCTCTGCTCAATCTGAAAGAAGATCTGGAAAACGCATCCAACACGACCGCGCTGCTCAATCTGGCGCTCGAAGATGTCATTTTCAAGTTCACCAAAATCGGCGAGGAAGAACTGAAGCTGTCCGACGAACTGAAGGGAATGCTGCGCAAAACCCGCGAGGCGATGGCCCGCAACATCGACCCGCAGGAGCCCGCCTTTATTTCGCTGCGCGAGGAGCTCGAACGCCTGTTCAAAAAGAAAAAACTCAGCGAAGTCACCCAGCAGGAAATGGTTCAGAACATCGGAACCCTGCGAAAAATCTACGAGCGGGTGCTGGAGCTGAACCGGATGAACGACCAGTTAAAGGCAAAGTATCATCAGGACGCCAAATATGTCCGCATTCACAAACGGCTGATGGAAAGCAAGCTGTTCTCGGCCAAAGAGCGCCAGATTCACGAGGCGCTGCTGGCTGTTAAAGCGGATGCCGACAGCTTTGTGCTGAAAAACACGGCCGTATTGAATCACGAAGAATACTTCTACGGGCAGATGATCAAACTGGTCATCAACCAATTTAAAACGAACCGGAACTTCCCGCTCAATGCGGATGCGTCCAAATACATCAATCAGCTGGTGGTTAATGAATACCTCCGCGAATATCAGGGACTTGTTGCATGACGACACGCGACTTCGAAACCAAAACCAAAGAGCTGATCGACCGGCTCAAAGCCACCTGCGCCTCCTACGGACTGGGCAACGACGGCAACGAATTCAAAATCATCACTCAGGTGTTTCTCTATAAATTCCTGAATGATCGCTTCGCCTTCGAGCTCAAAAAGCTGGAGCCCTCGCTCCGGAAGGCTGAAAGCTGGGAGGCCGCCGTTAAGAAGATGCCGAAAGACGATTTCGAAATGCTCCTCCTTCAGTTGCCCGACACGGCCAAACTGAAACCGGCGCACTTCATCGCCACGCTCTTTGAGCGGCAGAACGAATCGGACTTCGCCAAACTCTTTGACGACACGCTTTTCGACATCGCCGTAACCAATGCGGGCATTTTCGCCGTTAAAACCGCCGGGGGTGCCAAGGTTGCTCTGTTTGAGGAGCGCCTGAGTAAGTTTATTCACGATGAATCCAAGCGCGACGACTTCTGCCGGGCAATCATCAACACCCTCGTCAACTTCAGCTTTGAGCACATTTTCACCCAGAAATACGACTTCTACGCCACCATCTTTGAATACCTCATCAAAGACTACAACAAAGACAGCGGCGGCAAATACGCCGAGTATTACACCCCGCACGCCGTCGCCAAAATTATGGCGGCGATTCTGGTCAAAGAGCAGGTCAGCAACGTTTCCTGCTACGACCCCTCCGCCGGATCGGGAACCCTGCTGATGAACCTGGCCCACGCCATCGGCGAAGACCGCTGCACCATCTACTCGCAGGACATTTCCCAGAAATCCTCCAGCCTGCTCCGGCTCAACCTGATCCTGAATAACCTGATTCACTCCATCCAAAACGTCATTCAGGGCAACACGATCCTCAGTCCGTACCACCGGGAAGGATCGGCACTGAAAAAATTCGACTACATCGTCTCTAATCCGCCCTTCAAAATGGATTTTTCCGATTACCGCGACGATCTGGACACCAAGGCCAATCAGGAACGCTTTTTTGCCGGGATTCCCAATATTCCGAAACAAGCCAAAGACAAGATGGCCATTTATCAGCTCTTCCTGCAGCACATCATCGCCTCGCTAAAACCCGGCGGAAAAGCCGCCGTCGTGGTGCCGACCGGATTCATCACCGCCCAGTCCGGCATTGATAAAGGCATCCGCCAGCATCTGGTGGATAACAAAATGCTGGCCGGAGTCGTCTCCATGCCCAGCAACATTTTCGCCACTACCGGCACCAATGTTTCGATCCTTTTTATAGATGCCTCCAATAAAAGCGACGTCGTCCTGCTCGATGCTTCCGGTCTCGGCGAAAAAATCAAGGATGGCAAAAACCAGAAAACCGTGCTCTCCGACGAAGAGGAAAACCGTATTATCGAAACCTTCAACGCCAAAAAAGCAGTCGAAGATTTCTCGGTAGTGGTTTCCTACGACGACATCGCCTCCAAAAACTATTCTCTCTCCGCCGGACAGTACTTCGATGTAAAAATCGAATATGTGGACATTACCCCCGAAGAATTTCAGACCAAAATGAAAACCTTCACCGGCAATCTTGACAGCCTCTTCGCTGAATCCAAAACTCTCGAAGTGGAAATTAAAAAACAGCTTGCGGGGTTGCGCTATGAATGACAACTTGAATTTTCAATCGCTGGTGTCGCTTTGCGGACAGACGCACGAGGCTATGCAGAGGCAGGCCGCCCGTTCGGTGAATATCGGACTGGTCGTCCGCAACTGGCTCTTCGGCTGTTACATCGTCGAATACCAGCAAAATGGTGCCGACCGGGCGGAGTATGGAGAACGTTTTATTGATGCGTTGGCTGAAAAGCTCAAAGAACGGGGCATCAAAGGGTGCTCCGTTACTCAATTAAAGCTGAATCGGCTCTTCTATCAGCAACGGAAAGAGATTCGTCAGACAGTGTCTGGCGAATGTTGTAATTTATTGGCAGAAAATGGTTTGAAGATTCGTCAGACAGTGTCTGACGAATTGAGCCGAATTCCGCAGACATCGTCTGCGGAATCAATTTCCGAGACACTGTTTCGGATTTCTCCTGACATCTGGCAGACACTGTCTGCCGAATTTAGATTGAGCTGGTCGCACTATGCCGTGTTGCTCACCCTCGACAACCCGGAGGAACGCAGCTTCTACGAAATCGAAGTCGCCGCCAATAGCTGGAGCGTACGCGAACTCGAACGCCAGATTTCCAGCTCGCTCTACGAACGCCTCGCCCTCAGCCGGGACAAAGAAGAGATTCGTCGACTGGCCAAAGAAGGGCAGGTGATCGAAAAAGCCGCCGACCTCATCAAAAACCCGCTCGTGCTCGAATTCCTCGGCCTGGAAGAAAAACCAGCCTATTCCGAAGAGGAACTCGAAACCGCCATTATCGACAAGCTCGAACAGTTCCTGCTCGAACTCGGCAAAGGCTTTCTCTTCGAAGCCCGCCAGAAACGGTTCACCTTTGACAACGACCATTTCTATGTTGATCTCGTCTTCTACAATCGGCTCCTGCGCTGCTATGTGCTGATTGATCTTAAGCGGGACAAGCTCACCCATCAGGATCTCGGCCAGATGCAGATGTACGTAAACCACTTCGACCGCCACGTCAAAACAGCCGACGAAGCTCCCACTGTCGGCATCGTTCTCTGCCACCGCAAAAACG
>JALOTS010000052.1 GCA_025457785.1 Pontiellaceae bacterium
TATCCCCCTCTTTTTTTATCAGAGAGGAGGTGACCATAAAATAAATCAGCAGCAGAAAAACACAATCAATCAACGGCGCTATCTGTATAGCGAGCTTATCTTCCTCCATTAATTTCCGCAGATTCATAGGCTGATGACCTTTTTTTTATTTTTCTAACGCCGAATAAATTAAATTCACAGCGCCGGCTTCACTGCAGGCAACCATGATCTCCTTGCTTGCCTCATAGGGAACCTCTTCATCCGCACGGATAAAAATTCGGAGATCCGGATCCTTTTCCACTTCCGTTTTCACATGACCCTTCAATTCATCCAGCTTGACCTGCTTCGTGTTGATGAAAATCGCCTTGTCCCGATTGATCGAAACAGAAATCCGGCCGGTCACATTGTCCGGAACTTTGGCCGCCTTAACCGTCGGCACAACAACTTTCGGCTTATTGATCTCCAGCTGCGAAGCGGCCACAATGAAAAAAATCAGCAGCAGAAACACCATGTCGATCATGGGCGACATGTCGATTTCAAGATCTGTATCTTCTGATTTGATTATCATAATAAGCTCCGCATAACGCTATAACCCTGTTCTACTTCGTTTTTTTATCGCCGACCAGATCCTGGAACGCCAGGGGGACTTCACGGTTCTGGAGTGCGTCAAACAAATAGCCCAGATTTTTCCCGAGCGTAGCCATCGTCTTTCCAAATCCCTTCTTGAAAATAAAGAAGAAGAACATGGCAGGAATGGCGATAATCAAACCCGCCGCCGTTGTAATCAGAGCTTCCCCGATGTTGGCGGCCAGCAGTTCCGGCTTGCCCATCCCCTGAGTCCCCATGGTCTGGAACGCCTTGATCATCCCGGAAACCGTGCCGAGCAGCCCGACCATCGGCGCGGTCGTGCCGATAATGGAAAGAAAGTCAATGGGCTTCATCAAATACGACATCTGTTCAACCGTGGCCTCTTCGAGAGATTCCTTGACCTTATCAAAACTGATGTCCCTTTTCTGACAGCGTTCAAGTCCCGCCCCGAAAACAAGGGTAAACATGGAAATCTTTTCACGGCAAACCGCCAGCGCTTCGGCCGTCTGTCCCTTTGCCATCATCTGAACCAAATCCGGCAGCAAATCGGGACGAAGCAGCGTTTTTTCCCGCAGGGAAATGGTGTTTTCCACAACCAGGTAAACGCCCCAGAAGGACAACGCCGCCAGCGGAATCATACACCAGCCGCCCTGAAACAGCATGTCCTTGAACGTCATTTTTTTGACTTCTTCCGCCGCAATCAGCTCCGTCGCCTCCTGCGCCCATCCTGTCGCCATCGCCACCAGCCAGATTATTGCAATTATCCAAGGTATTCTATTTTTCATCGGTCTTCTCCATTACTTTCCCGCCGCAATCGCGGCCGCTTTTTCTTGTACTTTCGGGTTTGAATAAAACTCACGAATATCCGCTAAAACCTCCCGGGCGGATTCGGGCATTTTAAGTTGAATATAAAGTTCTGCGCAAAGCAGTTCCGCCTGAGGCATCCAATCCCCGTTGCGGCTGTACAAGGCCATCAGACGGGATACGGAACGAATGGCCTGAGTATAATTTTTTTCATGCTGAAACATACGGGCGTCAATATACAACCGCGCAGGGGATTCCGGCGGAAAAACCTCCGCCGCCTGCGGCGTTGCCAAAAACGCTTTCATCGCCTCGAAATCGCCCTTCTCCAGCCGGGAAAGCTCCCGGTAAAAACGGGACTGAAGACTCATCTGATTGCGCGACCCGAATCGTTCCAGCGCAACCGAAAGAGTCTGCACCCGTTCGTAATCCCCCACCCAGAAGGACGCCGCCATCCATTTCAAAAACTTATCGGTCACATTCGACGGCAGCTCGACATACGGAAGATAAGGCGAAAGCAACTCGCGAAGCACCGCTTCCAGTTGAAAATAGTTGCCTTCCGCCGTCAGACGGTCAATCTGCTGCTCCTGATCATCGTTTACCGGGAACTGAATCAATCCAATCTGAGCATCAGTCAAGCGAATCGGGGTTCCGGCATTCGGGCAAAAAACCACGGACCCGTCACTGCGTTCGGTCAACGTCCCGATATGGACGTTTTTATCGACGGTTTGAATGCGGACTTTTATCGCTTCGGCAGAAACCGCCGGACCCAGCATTAAACAAAAGAGAAATAGTATATAGGACAGCCGGTTCATTTCGGGGCCACCTCCCCTTTCACAGTTTCCATTGTATTGGTTTGTCCAGCGAGCAGTTTTTCCGTTTCCTGCGGACCCAGAATTTTTTTAGCCTCCTCCGCCTGAAGTGAATTGCGGATATACTCATCCAGCAGCATGGCGCGATAGGTATTTCGAGCCTCCGGTTCCCGTCCGCGCTTCATGCAGCACTCCGCGCTGCGGAGGTAGGCATCGGCCGCCCAGCGTCCCCCGTCATGGGCCCTGTAAAGCAAATACGTCCGCTGAAAAAAGGCAAAGGCTTTGTCATAATTTCCCTGAGCATACCACAACTCGGCCAGCCGGAACATGGCCTCGGCGGAAACCGAACCCCGCCAGAGACGAACACTGAAAATACGGTTATAGGTCTTCTCGGCCTCCTCATAATTCGCCTGCGCCGTCTCAATATTACCTTTCATCAACTGAGCCCAGCCCGTCTGTTCGCAGGCCCCGTAGAGATCAATCACTCTGGAGGCCAGAATATAAGCCGCATCATAGTCCTTCTTCTGATAGAGATCCTCCGCGCGCAACCGATAGGCCGGGACAATAAAGGGGGAGGCCTCGTGATATTTCATAAAGTGGTTGTACAGCTCCTCCGAGCGGGAATAGTCGCCCATCTCCCTCAGCACCATGCACATGAGCGCCAGGCCGGACGGCGGGACGGTTTTCAAATCTTTTTCACGCAGCAGCAGCGTCTTTCCAAGCTCCGACCGGGTTCCGTTTAATTCCGCCAGAAGAACGTCCAAAAGAATCTGCAATGTCGGGGAGGCGGCCTTATCGCGTTCCTGCTGAATGATTTGTTTTGTTTTCCCCTGAGTGGCCTCATCCTGGCGGGTTTTAATAATCTCAGCCAGATCAAACAAAATGGATGCCACCCCTTCCTGTGAAGGATCCGAACCGTAGCGAAGCACCGTCTCCAGATAGGCCTTCACCGCCGCATCCGTTTGACCCAAGGCGATCTGGGCCTTCCCCTTCGCGAAAACCCCCTGCGCCCAGTCCGCATCCTCGCCGAACACCTTCATATAATCCTCAACCCGGCTGATGATGGCCTTGTATTTGCTTTCCGCCGCCTCCTTTTCTTTCCGTCCGGCGTACGCTTCGGCATCCAATCGAAGAGCCTGGGCCGACTGCAGCACGGCGTACGTCGCCGGAGCTGTCATCTGTTTTTTCAAATACGGATCTGTTGCGGCTCCATAGTTCTTGGCCACCACACTTATCACGCGGTCATAATGAACCAAAGCCTCGTCAATCAACCCCTCGGAAGCAAGAATATCGGCGTACATGGAGAGTGCCTCCGGCAGCAGCGCGTCGTCTTCATACGTCACAATAAACACATTGAATATCTTCTTTGCCCCCTCATAATCCTGCAGACCAAACCGGCAAACCCCCGCGCGGAAAAGCGCCGCAGCCGCAAAGTCGGAGGTCGGCCACTTTTCGCGGTACTCAAGGAACAGATCGTACGCACCGGTATAATTCTTCTGCAGAAGCTCGCACATGGCCTTCCAGTAATAGGAATTGATCCCGGGATCCGAATCCGGCGGGGCCATTCTGGCCACACGGTCAAACGACAGACTCGCCTGCACGAAGTCACCCTTCTGGAAATGAATAAAGCTGAACAGATAGTTCAAATCCGTTTCCTGCGAAATCACACTTTTCTCTGACGAGTTAACCCAGCGGTCAGCATAACGGGCCTGAAGAGCCAGCGCCTCATCAAACTTGTCCTGACGAAGATAAAACTGAGCCAGGCGGGTGCAAACGATCCGGGGAAAAAGATCTTTGTTGTTTTTCTCCAGATAAGCGATACTTTCAGCGACCGCTTCCTCATTGGCACCGACCTCAAACAGCAGAAGCATCTTCTGCAACTGGGCCGCCTTTCCCTCCTGCTCCGCCGGACTTCTTTCGTAAATCAGATCAAACAGGCCCATCGCTTCCCAGAACCGCTTTTTCTGGGTGTAGATTTGCGCGGCCCGGTAGGAAATATGCCGGTCATAATCCGGAATTTTTTCCAGGTCTTTTATCTGTTCTTCAATTTCCGGATCCGGCTTCCTGTTTTTCGCAATAATCTCTCGCAAGGACTTCTTGTTCAGTTCAATCAATTCATCTCTTGACATCACCAGCCGGAAAATAGACAGAGCCTGACGGTACTGCTCGGCATCAAAAAGCTCATCTCCGATGTTCAGCAGCGTCAGGTTCAACGCGACATCATTCCGGGCTTCTCCGCGGAAAAGAACCGGCAGCTCGGCGACCAGCCGCTCAATTTTTCCTGATTTATAAAGACAGCGGATAAACATCAGCCGGTAAGCCCGGAGTTTTTCCGGATCCCTGAGCTTCTCAATAACGCCGGGAAGAACTTCAACCGCCTTTTCGTATTTTTCCCCGTTATAAAGAGACTGCACGAAAAACAGTTCGATTTCATTCAGTTTTTGAATGCTGAGGCCCTTCTGTTCGCGCAGCGTCTGAGCTGTTTTATCCAACTCATCCCATTTTTTCTCAGCCAGAGCGATCTGACAAAGAACCTGAAGCGCCAGCACACGGTCTTTTACAGGAGTCTTGCTGAGATATTCCTCGATACAGGCACGGGCATCGCTCCACCGCTCAATCTGCGCATAAGCCGCTCCAAGCAGAAGCCTGGCCATCTGAACACCTTCCTCGGCGCCCTTCATCTCCCCGGTTCTCGAAATGATTTCCTGCAGCAGGGGAATTGCTTCACTCGGACGGCTGTTTGCGGAAAGATACTCCGCCTGCGCGAGAAGCTCCGAGATCCCCATCTGCGATGCCGCCGTGACCCCGGCATCCGCCTGCGATGCCGCAGCCTCCTGTGCGCCGGCATTTTGTAAAAACGCCAGCGCAACCAACAAACAAGTTAGGACAAATTTGAACACGCTATTCAATCTCCCCCGCAGTAAAAGACCCACAACCCATTTCGGTTGCAATATACGCAGACCCGTCTGTTCTGTACAGATGAAATTTTGTCCGCCGTCATTTTTTTCCTTTTTTCCCGTCCGGTTCCGGCCTGCGTAAACCCCCGCGTTTTACAGGGGTTTTTCATTTGAATGCAGCGTTGTAAGCTCCCGGACAGCGCCTGCCAAATCGGCCTTCCGCAGAAGACTTTCCCCCACCAGCACGGCTGAAACACCCGCGTCACACAGCCGTTTCACCTCGTCCGCCGTACGGATTCCGCTTTCGCTGATCAACGTGCAGTCACTGGGCGCCAGCGCACGAAGCCGCAACGTGGTCTCAATCGTTGTTTCAAATGTTTTCAGATTCCGGTTGTTGATGCCGATACACGCCGCGCCGGCGGCAATCGCCCGCTTCATTTCCTCTTCTGTATGCACTTCAACCAGCGGGGTCATACCGGAGGCCTCACACAGCCGAATCATTTTTTTCAACGCTGCGTCATTGAGTACGGCGGCTATAAAGAGCACCGCCGATGCGCCAAGCGCTTCGGCGTGAAAAATCTGACGCGGATCAATCACAAATTCCTTATAGAGCATCGGCAGGGAGGTTGCGGCACGCACCTTCATCCACTGCTCTTCCCCGCCGCCGAAAAACCTCGCATCCATCAGACACGAAACCGCCTGAGCGCCCGCTGTTTGATAAACGCGGGCGATTTCCGCCGGATCAAACGGTTCACGAATCAATCCGGCCGAGGGCGATTTGCGTTTCACTTCCGCGATCAGGCCGATCGGGACAGACTTCAGCGCCGCGATAAAATCCGGATGTCCAGTGGCCGGGATTTTTCCATCACGGCAAGGGTCGGAATTTCCAACGTGCGGAAGGTTTTCGAGCACGGCATCCAGGGTTTGGAAATAGCCCGGGGTTTCGATTTCGCGCCGCTTATGGTCAATAATTTCGTCTAAAATCGTCATGCGCCCGCCGCCTCTTTCTGCTTCATCTTCAGATACGCTTCAATGAACCCGCCCAGATTTCCGTCAAGCACGCTCTGCGCATTTCCGCTCTGTTCATCAGTCCGGTGATCCTTAACCATGGTATAAGGCTGCAGAACATACGACCGGATCTGATGCCCCCAGGCAATCTCGCCCTTCGCCCCGTAGAACTGTTCCGCCGCCTGTTTCTGCTTATCCAGTTCATATTCGTACAGTTTGGCGCGCAGCATCTTCATCGCCTTGTCGCGGTTCTTGTGCTGCGAACGCTCGGCCTGACACTGTACAATAATGCCGCTCGGGTTATGCACAATGCGCACGGCGGAATCCGTGGTGTTAATGTGCTGTCCGCCGCATCCGCTGGAACGGTAGGTATCGATGCGCAGATCTTTTTCTTCGATTTCGATATCAATGTCATCATCCAGTTCCGCCGTGACATCCAGCGCGACAAACGAGGTATGGCGGCGGGCGGCGGAGTCGAACGGACTGATACGCACCAGCCGGTGAACACCGCGCTCACCCTTGAGATAGCCATAGGCGAATTCACCGGAAATCTGAAACGTGACGCTTTTAAGACCGGCCTCTTCCCCGGGCTGAATATCAAGCACATCAACCGTGAAGCCGTTGCGTTCTGCATAGCGGCGGTACATGCGGTAAAGCATGTCCGCCCAGTCGCATGATTCGGTTCCGCCCGCCCCGGCATGCAGACTCAGGTAGGCGTTTTTCGCATCCATCGGTCCGCCGAGCAGCGACTGCAGCTCCAGTGCCCGGAAACTGCTCTCACAGTCCGTCAGCATCTGAGAGAGTTCCTGCTCTGCCGCGACGCGCCCCGCCTCATCCTCAACGTCCGCCAGCTCCATCAGAACGGCGGCATCATCCAGAACGGTTTCAATGCGGTGAAACGGCTCCAGCACCGCTTTTACGGCCTTGGTGGCGGAGATATTGATTCCGGTGCGGGTTTGATCATTCCAAAAGCCGGGCACAGCGGCTTCGGCTTCAAGACGTTCGAGTGTCCGGCGCTTTTCACGAATGCCGAGGTAATCACGCATTTCCTCCAGACGTACGCGTACGGCGGTCAGTTTTCCTTTAAGTTCTTCAAGCATGAATCAGTTTCCGGCGTTTCATCAAAAGGGTAATCAATACCGCAACGCCTGCGGTCAGGCAAGCCTGCGCGAAGAGATCGCCGAACCGGGCATAAAATGTAAGCGGCCGTCCGGAAGCGGCCGGAACCGGTTCCGCAATCTGGAAACCTTCCGTGCGCGGCGGCAGCGTTTGCATAATCCGGCCAAACGGATCAATCGAACAGGTGATGCCGGTATTGGCGCAGCGCACCATCGGCAGGCGCGTTTCAACGCAGCGGAACACGGCGTTCGCCAAATGCTGCGCGGAACCGCTGTCCGGATCAAACCATGAATCGTTGGTCTGATTGATCAGCCAGGTCGCGCCGGACCGGGCGGCTTTGCGTGCAAGATAGGGCAGCGTATCCTCAAAACAGATCAATACACAAAACCCGCGCCCGTCGCCGGACATCTTAAACAGCGTCGTACTGCGCCCGGGTGTAAGGCTGCCATTGACCGGGGTCAGCGCGTTGATCCATGAAATTTTCCCGTCGAACGGAATATATTCCCCAAAGATCACTAAGTGCTGCTTGAAATAGCGCTCAAGCAGTTCCCCCTTCGAATTAAACAGCATGCTGGCGTTGAAATAATCGGCGATATCGTCGTCATGCCAGATCACATCCATGCTTCCGGCCAGCAGCGGCACGCCGAAAGCCGCCATTTGTTTAACCAGATCCGCACTGCGGTCGCTGTACCGGACCAAATCCGGCAGCGCGGTTTCGGGCCAGATGATCAAATCCAGATCCGGCAGCCGCTGCGCCGCCCGGGTGAGTCGTTCAAGCCGCTCATAAATCAGCGCCGGATCGGCCATCTCCCAGTTTCCAACCTGCGGAATATTCGGCTGAATCAGCGCCGTGCGCAGCGGCTCCTGTTCAGAATCCGGTTTCGTCAACAGCTTATGCATGCCGAACGACCAGACCGATGCGGCCAGCAGCAGCGCGAAAAGCATTTCCACATGCATCCGGTACCTGCGCCGCAGCCCGGAGACGTACTGCAAAATCGTCACGGCGGCGGCGGCGTTCAAAAAAACCATCATCGCTGAAATCAGATAAACCCCGCCCCACTCCGCGATTTGAATAAATGCCAGATCACGGTATTGACTGACCGCCAGCATGTTCCAGGGAAACCCGGTAAAAAGGATCGCCCGCAGATATTCCGATGCCGCCCAGACCGCCGACGCCCCGAGCATCCACGCGGCATTCAGCAGACTGTCCGCGCTGCGCCAGCCGTCGCGGCGCAGCGAAACAAACACTGCAAACGGAATAAAATAAATCGCGCAGCAAAACGCCAGCCCAACCGTCCCCAGCCAACTGACATGCCGCAGCCAGTACAGCGAACTCAGAAAAAAAATCACGCCGGTCAGCCATCCGAGAAGCGCCGCCCGGCGCGGTTCGGCGCCTGCGCAAACCAGAATCAGCGGAATCAGCGCAATCCATCCGCAAAAAGAAATTCCGACCGGAGGAAAACTCAAAAAAAGAAGAACTCCCGATAAAACAACAGCGGCCGGTGAACCCGCCGGTTTAAATTTTCTGAAAAAATCGCTCATCTGGTTATCGTTCGATTATATGTTGTAAAACGGGACGGGTACCGCAAAACAGGCCCGGAACATCAACGGCTCAAACACAGAACCGACGGCACATGGTTCCAGCCGTTCTTTTGCGCGCACAGCGCCAGCACATCGCCGATATGGCGGAACAGCCGGTCCGGCCTGTTTCGTTTACCGATCAACCCGGTCAGCCGCGAAAGCCCTTTCACGCCGAGCGTCCCCCCGCCGTTCGATTTTTTCCAGACATTGGAAACCTGCTCGGTCAGTACGCGTACCGTTTGGAATAAAATCACCTCATGCCGGTCCGCCTCCGTCAACTGCACCTTATTAAAGTCCAGCGCCCACAGCACTCCGGCGGACATCAGACGCTGCGGATAGACCGCACGCGAAGAAAAAAGCGGATAGAGTTCGGGAAAGGGATATCCGGATGACAAAACCTCCAGCCAGACTCCGGCATACCGCCGATGGGCCCGGTCATGCTGCAAAATCCGGACAGCCGCCTCCGCGTCACCGGCCACACAGAACGAGCGCGCCATCAGCAGCGAAAGATCCCGTCCGGTTATACGGGGGTGCTGCTGACAGAAAACGGCAAGGCTTTCCATAATTTCCGGAGCGGCGGCGCAATCATGGAGTTCCATCGTCCGGAACAATTTCCGCACCGCACCGGACCACACCTGCCGTTCGGCGGCCTCGCGGCTCTGCTGCATATCGATCATTCGCGTCCGATCAATCGTTCCGCTTCGTTCATAAACTGATTGACGTCTTTGAAGCGCCGGTAAACCGAAGCGAAGCGGACATAGGCGACTTCATCCAGTTTTTCGAGCAGAGCCATCACCCTTGTGCCCAGAGCGGTGGAGGGGACTTCGCGTTCGTATTCCGCCTCGACCTGCGTAATCACACTGGCGGCCAGTTGCTCAATCTGCTGTGTACTGATGGGCCGCTTCTGACAGGCAATCGCAATGCTCTGCATCAGCTTGGCTGCGGAAAGTTCCTCGCGGCGTCCGTCACGCTTAATCACCTGCAGCGCGGCGCGCAGCACTTCCTCATAAGTCGTAAACCGATGGCCGCAGTTCAGACAGAGACGGCGGCGGCGAATGGCGGCCCCCTCCCGGACTTCCCGGCTGTCAATCACTTTATTTTC
>JALOTS010000053.1 GCA_025457785.1 Pontiellaceae bacterium
CAGCACGGCGTGATAGGCCTCGTTCAGCGCGTGATAAATGGCCGGTGCGGAGGCCGGGCGTCCGTTGATAAAAACATATTGATCCGAGCGGTCTTTCCGGCCCGTCTGCGGAAGCCCGGCAAAACCCGTTACCTTTACTCCGCGGCCTTCATGGCAAAGAGGACGCAGATTGCTCAAAAACGAGGGGCTGTAGAGCGCGACAATCCGGTCGGCCAGCGTGGAGCCGCCCGGCAGGTTATACATTTCGCGCCCGTCGGAGGTAAAGGTCAGTCCCGTTTCCGGATGCGCCAGCGCATAGACGGCGAAAAGCTGGCGGATTTGCGCCAGTTCCGTGGCCTCTGCCCGTAAAAACTTGCGTCGGGCGGGCACGTTAAAAAACAGATTGCGGATTTCAAACCGCGTACCGGGCGGGCAGCCCGCATCCAGCACATCCTGAACTTTTCCGCCGCTTACATGAATTTCCGTGCCGCTCAGCTCGGCGGCGGGCCGCGTAATCAGCGTAAACCGTGAAACGGCGGAAATGGAGGAAAGCGCCTCGCCGCGAAACCCGAGCGTGGCGACGGCTTCCACTTCTTCGGCGGTGCGGATTTTACTTGTTGCGTGCCGTTCGATCGAAAGAAGCGCGTCATCCCGGTTCATGCCGGAGCCGTTATCGGAAACCGCAATCAACTGCATTCCGCCCTGCACCACCTCGACATCAACCTGCGTCGCGCCGGCATCGATCGCATTTTCGACCAGTTCCTTCATAACGGAAGCGGGCCGCTCGATCACCTCTCCCGCCGCGATCTTATTGATCACATGGTCCGGAAGCATCTGGATATTCTGATTCACGGACGGGACATTAGCCGCTTTTTCCACTCCTTGGAAGCTATTGCATACGGACTTCTTGTTTTTCCAGCGGGGGTGCAATTATTCCCTCATTCCGTTATTCCCATCCCGCACGCTTCCGCATATACTCCGCCGCTATGAAAGAAATGGATGCTAATTTGCGCAATGAAGTGGTTCGCTGGCAGGAAAAGCTGTTCCAGCGGTCCGTTCGACGGCAGGTGCGCTTTCATAAACTGAAAGAGCAAATCGGAGTTACATCGGGGCAGACCTGTCTTGAAATTACAGTCGGCGACGGCATGATCAGCGCCCGGCTTCGCGAAGGCGGCGGACAATGGAAAACCCTGACGTTTTCGGAGGAGGCCAAAACCTCGATCCAATGGTTTGTAAACGATCCGGTTGATGTTTTTGAGGGGCCGACCATTCAGGAGGCCGACGGAACGTTTGATTTGGTGGTGATCGTCGATGCGCTTGAACGCGTTCGCGACGATTATGCGTTTATCAAAGAGTGCCACCGTGTTTTGAAATTAAACGGACGCCTCGTGATCACCGCCACCCGAAAACTCCTTTTTTGCATGGGGATCTGCCCTCTTCGTTCGATGCTGGGTCTTTCCTGGAAAGCCAGAGGACTTGAACGCCCCGGATACACCGGCACCGAATTCTTTGAAGTGCTCAAAGACGGGTTTGATGTTCCCGAAACGGTTTTCTATTCAACCTGGCTCGTTGAAATTCCCGGCCTGTTTTGCGAGGCGCTGGCCAACAAACTGACGCACGGGATTTATAACATGCCCCGCGAAAATACCGGCACCGAAGAATTTTATCACTATACCAGGCTGAACAGTTTAGCGACAATGATCTATCCGTTGATGTCGGGATTGTCGTTCCTGGAGGAGCGTCTGCTTTTTATTATCCCAGGTCATAACGTGGTTTGCAAAACCAAGCGCCGCGTCTGGCGCGTCCGGAAACAGCCGATCCTGACCGATGGGCGATCCATCGCTGAGGCAACGATCAACACGAAGATCGGAACCGCCGCGCCGTTTTAACAAGGAATGCTCCATGAAATATGTTTCCTATCTGTTCAGTCTGCTTGGTTTGCTCGGTTTGTGCTCCTGCGTATATGAAATTCCGCTGGTCGAAAAAGCAACGAAGCCGATCGACTCTTCTTTGGCGGGGGCCTGGCAGAAAATCCCTGCGGCGGGCGAAAAAGAGTCCGACTGGACAGAAACCCTCCTCCTTGTTCCATTCAGCAAAACGGAATATATTGCAGTCTGCACGCCAAGCCGGGACGAGGCCGCGATTTGCCTTCCGGGAACGGATAAAATCCTTTTCCGCGCCTACCCGATTGAAATTGCGGATCTTTCGTTAATTCAAATTGAATGGCTGCAGCTCTATTCAAAAAACGGAACCCGGTTTCAGGTCTGCCGTTGCAAAATCCGGGACGGAATTCTCACGGTTGAAACACTGAACCGCGAGGTGGTGGATCCCGGCATAACGGACGCAGACCTGCTGCATGAAACCGTTCTGGAAAATGTGAAAAATCCCGACTTGTTCTCCAACCCTGTTCAATACCGCCGCCTTGAGCAGTGAACTGGAAATAGGAGGGCATCGTTTAAGTTAAAAGTTTGACAGAGGCGGGCGAACTTGGCAGGGTTTGCGCTCTTTTTGGAATTTCAGCGGAGATTGAATAATGAAACGTACATGGCAGCCTTCAAAAATCAAGCGTGCGCGCACGCATGGCTTTCGCAGCCGTATGGAAACGGCAGACGGACGAAAAGTCCTTGCCCGCCGCCGCCGCAAAGGCCGGAAACAACTGACTGTTTCCGATGAATAACGCACTCTCACCGAGGAAATCCCGGTGACCCTTAATACGCTCTCTAAAAAACAGAGGCTCGTTCAAGCCTCCCTTTTCAGGGAGGCTTTTGCGCAAAAAAACAGCGTCGTCGGGCGGTTTATGGTGATCTGGCTGCGCGCCGGCCCGGATGCCGCTTTGCGCCTCGGCGTGGTCACAGGCAAAAAAGTCAGCCGCCGCGCCGTTGACCGCAATCTGGCCCGCCGCCGCCTGCGCGAAATTTTCCGGCGGCACCGCGCTGAACTTTCCGGTTCATTGGATCTGGTCATCATTGCCCGCCGCAATCTGCTCCCGGCATCACCCGCTGAGGTGGAGGCCGAATTCCTCCGGCTGGCAAAAAAAGCGGGGCTTCTTCCGCCGGAACCGGAACAGAAACTATGAAAACGGTTTTGATCACGCTGATCCGGATTTACCAGAAAACTCTCGCGCGCATCAAACCGGCCTGCTGCCGGTTTTATCCCACCTGCTCGGATTATACGATTGAAGCAATTCAGAAGCATGGCATACTCTACGGTTTTTGGCTGAGTTTCCGACGGATCTGCCGCTGCCATCCCTGGAATCCCGGAGGGGTTGATCCGGTGCCGGAAGTGAGAAAAAAGAAATCAGAGTTCAGAGGGCGGAGATCAAAAGATAACGATCAACCGGGGCCCTGGATAATGTGTCCGCCGGAGGCGGATCTGCCGAAAGCGGAAATGAAAGAAAAACGATGAAAAAAAATGATTTTATTATTGTGGCGATTCTGGTTGCGCTGATGTTCGCCTGGATGAAATTTTTCCCGGTTCTGGAAAAAAAATATTTCCCGCGCCCGGAACAGCCGTCGCCTCAGGTTGCTCCGGTTGATGCACAAACGCCTGAAACCCTCACTGCGGCGCCGGTTGACAAAGCGGCGGCGATTACTGCATCCGTTGTGCAGGAAATCCCCGTTGTTCAAACACCGTCTCAGCCTGAGCAGCGCCTGACGCTGGCCAATGACAAGATAGAGTTAACGGTCTCTTCCTATGGCGGAACCGTGGTTTCCGCCGTGCTCAAGAAATATCCCGAACACAACACCGATGAAAGCGGTCCGGTTTCTCTCGATTTCAATACCTCTCCGGCGCTGAACTATACCGGTCTGGCAGGCGACGGAATTCTTGAAAAAACTTCCGACGGATTGCGCTATACCGCCGCGCTCGGCGACGGACGGTCCTTTGTGCGCGACCTCAAACTCGACAACTCCTATCTTTTAACCGTTCAAGACTCCTTCATCAACAGCACGGATGCCCCGTGGGAACTGCCCGCACTGCGCCTGTCCACCGGCCCGATGAGCAATCCCTCCAGCACCAGTTCGATGGCAGGCGTTTCATCGCTTGGAATTGATACCTTCTCTGTCGCCAACGGCTCACGCCATTGGGGCCGCGATATTGCAGGGCGGCTGTTTACTGACGTTGAAAAAGTAAACAAATCGAATACGGCTCTGACATCGATTGATATTTGTCCCGGGGATGTTGCGAACGCACCTCGCGGGTTCTGGGCATCTGTATTCAATAGACTTCTCTTTCAGGACTTAAAAGATCAACCCGCCGATTGGGTCGCGGCAAAAAACAAGTTTTTCGTTCAGATTCTGACCGTGGATAACGGAAAGGCTGTTCCCCGAATCACAGCAAAACGTTCCATTTCCAAAAAACGACCTTCGATTGATCAGGTAGCCGCTGCGTTGCAATTTGCTCCGGCACGGATTGCCGGGAACGCGCCGCTCACCCGCAACGCCCGCATGTATATCGGCCCGAAAGATTATTCGCTGCTCAAAACTCAGGGAATGGATCAGGTCGAGGTGATGGAGTTCCGCAGCATGGGGTTCTGGAAGTTTATGAACCCGATCATGTATCCGATCAAGGTTGCCCTGCTCTGGAGTCTGAACGCGCTGTATGCCGTGGTGCGTAACTATGGTGTAGCCATCATGCTGCTCACCATCATTGTCCGCGTTCTTTTCTGGCCGATTACCCATAAAGGCACCGAAAGCATGCGCCGGATGCAGGCCCTTCAGCCGCAACTGAAAGAAATCCAGACAAAATATAAAGAAAATCCCCAGCGCCTTCAGCAGGAGACCATGAAGTTTTACAAAGACAACAAGGTCAACCCGATGGGCGGCTGCCTGCCGATGCTCGTGCAGATTCCGGTGTTTATCGCGCTGTTTGTCGTCCTGCGCAGCGCCATTGAACTGCGTTTCTCCGGATTTCTCTGGATCAACGACCTCTCTGAACCGGAAAATCTGTTTCCCGGAATGATCCCCTTTGCCGGGTCATTGAACATTCTGCCGCTCCTGATGACCGCCACCATGGTGATTCAACAGAAACTGACACCTGCCGCAGGCGACCCGCAACAGCAGAAAATGATGGCCGTTATGATGCCGCTGATGATGCTGTTCTTCTTCTATACCATGCCGTCCGGGCTGGTACTTTACTGGACAACCAGCAATTTAATCATGATCGTTCAAATGCTGATTAAACGGCCCAGGCCCGTTCAGGCCTGAGTCTTTTTTACCACCCGCCTCGCTGGAGGGACTTCCGAGGGAGACAGAGAATCGGATCGGATCTGTATTGTAGGCATGGAACGGTCGCAGACCTTCCAGCCGAGCACTGCGCAGAACCGGACAGGAGGCGGGGGTGGAGAGACAGCGGCCTTGCTGTCCGTTTCCTGACTTTAAAAAAAAGCCGGAAAACGGGAGAACAGGATCAGAATAATAGAAGAAAATACCGCAGACATAACGACGCAAAGAGGGGAAGCGACAGAGTTTAATCAGATTCCTCTGTGGTAGAAAATCTTCATCTGCAGAAATCGGCTGTTCCATTTGGATTCATGGCGGCCAGCATTTCGTGAACGGCGTTTTCCAATCCCCGGAAAACCGCGCGGGCGATGATGCTGTGGCCGATGTTCAGCGTATCCAGATGCGGAATTCTCAGAATGCCGCTGATGTTGTCGAGATTGATGCCGTGGCCGGCATTGACCTGCAGGCCCAGCGCCTGTGCGCATTCGGCCCCGTGAATCAGTTTTTTCAGAAGGCGCTCCGCTTTGTCCGGGTCTGTTGCGTCACAGAATGAGCCGGTGTGCAGTTCAATTACGCGGGCCCCGGTTTTTGCAGAAGCCGCAATGATTTTTTCGTCGGGCTCAATAAACAGGCTGACGACCGAGCCGTTGTCCTGCAATCGTTTGATCGTTTGTTCCAGGGATTGGAAATTTCCGATCACATTCAGCCCGCCTTCGGTGGTGAGTTCGGCGCGTTTTTCCGGAACAAGACAGATTTCCGGCGGTTTGACATCCAGAGCAATCCGGATGATTTCTTCGGCGTTGGCCATTTCGAGATTGATCGGCAGCGGACAGGCGTTTTTGAGGCGGTACACATCGGCATCCTGAATATGGCGGCGGTCTTCGCGCAGGTGAACGGTGATGCTGACGGCTCCGGCGTTGGCGCAGTGCCGCGCGGCTTCGAGCGTGTCGGGATAGCGCGTGCCGCGCGCCTGCCGCAGCGTGGCCACATGATCAATGTTTACGCCGAGTTTCATGTTCAGTCTTTTTTGCGTGTTTTGCCGGGTCGTACATCAGGCAGGCGCTGGTTTCCCAGTCGCGGACGATTTCGAGTGCGCGATAAGAACCGCGGAAAAGATCCCGAAGGTTCCGTCCGTGCTCCGGATGCGCCGAAATTCCGACACTGACGGTGGCCTTGATGCGCTTCGCGCCGGAAATAAAGAATTCTTTCTGAACCGCTTCACGCAGCCGGGTTGCGATCATTTCACCCTGCCGCAGGCTGCAGGCGGCCAGAATAATAAAGTCGTCGCGATGATACCGCCCGATCAAATCGCCATCACGGGTCAGGCGCTGAATAATTTTACTGACACCGACGATCACGTCGTCAATGGCCTGCTCACCGTGGAGCTGAACAATCTGATCCAATTGGTTGATGCCGACACAAAGCAAGGCGGCCGGTTCTTTATTCTGGCGGATATTCGCCAGATATTTACGCATATAGGAACCGACCACGACGGGGTTGAGAACCCCGGTGAGCGGATCCAGCGCGGAATTTTTATCCTGTTTTCCAAGCTCCGGAAGTTCACCGGACTCCGGCGCAAGCGGAGCGATGCCCTCTGATGCCGTGGCGAAGCAAAACGGCTTCGGATCATCGAACTGACTCTTTTTAAGAGCTTCGACGGCGGCATCAATTATAACCTGCGAACTGGAGCCGTTCAGAGGAAAGACGCTGACTCCGGCGCGAAATGCATCCACGCCGGGCAGAGATTTCATCTCTTTTCTGAGATCATTCAGAATTCGCTCCACCAGTTCCCGGACCCGGTCTTCATTGCAATCCAGAATAATGCCCACGCAGTCATCACTGAAAAAACAGGCCTTATCCCCGCTGACCCGGACGGAACGCTGAAGAACTTCCAGCAGGTTTTTCTGAACCGCGCGTTTGTCCGCTTCGGCGGTCGAAAACTGTACAATGAGAACCCCGAAACCGGTGGCGGAGCGGCTGATTTTGCTCAGGTAGCGGGCGACCTGAACGAAAAAGAAATCATTGCAGTCTTTAACCGTGGTCAGTTCGTCATTACTGATCTCCATCATCCTGTAGAAACGATAGGTGCTGCGGATCAAAATGATCACAGCAAACGAAACCCCGACCACAAGCAAAACCTGCCCGGCCTGAGCCAAAGGCATCTGTGCAATCGGGAAAAACTGGAGGATAGAGTTCAGCATGTAACCGTTGCTTCAGGCGGCGGCGACTAGTAATACAGCACGAAATCACCGCGACGGTTGGCCGCCCAGGAGGCTTCGTCATGCCCGGCATTTTCAGGTTTTTCTTCGCCGTAGCTCTTGGTCTGAATGCGGTCGGATTCAATTCCAAGACTGATCAGATACGAACGGATGGCCTGTGCGCGGCGTTCACCGAGCGCGAGATTATATTCATTACTGCCGCGTTCATCACCGTGGCCTTCAATAATGACCGCATACGAACTGTTCTTTTTGAGATTCTGTGCAACGTCTTCGACCTTCGTCCGCTCGCCGGAGACGACCTCGGAGCTGTCGTAGGCAAAATAGACCGGACTGAACAGGCCGGGATGTTCTGTGCCGCCGGTAAAGCGATCGCTCATCGAAAAACCGCCCATGCCGTCAGAACCCGCGCCGAAAATATCATCCGACCCCGATCCATATACACCGCCGGAATTTTTTTTCAGGCTTTTGCAGCCGGTGAGAGCTGAAAGAACCAGTACCAGAGACAGACCGATCATCAGAGAACTATTTTTTTTCATAACAGCAAAACCTCGCATTTTCTTTGTTTATTGTGACGAGCAGGCCGGCGCATACCAGCTTCCGCCACCGTGGAGTAAAGCTACTGGACGGTCGCTGACTGTGTCAAGGAGGTAGAGCGCCGATTGATGATTAGAAGAGCGGGCGGCGACAAGATGGCGTCCGTCGGGTGTCCAGGAGGGATCTTCGTAATCCGCGTCATCCGTGGTTAAATAGACCGTTTGGCCGTTAAAGGGCTGAATAATCGCTATGCTGTAGCATCCGCCGGACTTGCTGGCGCAGGCAATCAGCCCGTTGGACCCCCAGTCCGGGGCAACATTTTCCGCTCCGCGGCTGCTGATGCGCCTGGGCTTCCCGCCGGAGCGGGAAATAATGTAGAGCTGAGGCGAGCCGCCGGTGTCGGAAACGTAAACCAGATGCTCTCCGTCCGGCGACCAGGAAGGGCTGGCCTCGATGGCGCGAGGCGTTGCGGTCAAGCGGGTTACAGTCTTGCCGCGCAGGTTTCTGATGTACAGATCCGGATTCCCGTCTTTGGATAAAATCAGTGCCACCTCTTTGCCGTTTGGCGAAACCGCCGCGCCGGTATTCAGCCCGCCATAGCCGGATAACAGTTCGCGCTTCTTACGGGTCAGATCAATCCGGCAGACGTCAGGAAAATTTCGCACATACGAGGTATAAACGATGCTTTTTCCGTCCGGCCCCCAATTCGGCCCGACGACAATACGCTTTTCATCGGTGAGCTGACGGACATTTTCACCCGTTGAGTCGCAGGTGTAAAGTTCCTTCGCGCCGGTCCGGTTCCCGACCAGCACGATGCGCATGGAGGCGAACCCTTTATGCCCGGTAACCGCTTCCACAATGTCATCCGCCATCCGGTGGGCGCTGGCGCGGGGCTGCCCGGCATAGTTTTTTGAAAACAAAACCGCCTGATCGTTCAGCCGGACAACCTGTCCGCCCGCCTTCAGGCCGTCGCCGGAAGGTGAAACCGATCCATTTACCCTGAATTCACCGCCGCTGCGCACCGGTTCAAGCCAGCCGGACAATCGCAAATCCTTTTCCAGCGTCTGGAAAAACAGTTGCGATGCCGCGTCGCCTGCCGGCCGCAGTCCGGAAAGGTCAACGGGAATTTTCCGGTCAGCCGATTTTACAACACGCACCTGCGCGTGAAGCGCCGATGCCGGCAACAGAATACAAAGAGAGAGAAGCAGATACTTTTTCATGGCGTAATCCTTATCCGAATCCTCCAACGGATGGAAGAGGAATTTTCGCTCCGTTTTCAATAATGAAGTTGCAAAGACCATTCCTTTTTCTACCACTCGCTTCGCTGGAGCACCTGAGACCAAAGGTCGAAAGAGGCTTTCCGAACGGAAAGCAACGAAACAACGTGCAGTGGCAAACTTCGGAGCAAGACAGAGAACCTCCGGGGACTGTTTTTTAACCGGTCTTACTCTCCAAGGCAGCGGAGCCGCAATCAAAGTCTGAGTGCTAAGGGATTATCCGCCCGCAGATCCGGCTTCAAAAACGGCAGGCATGCCTCACAGTCAACACCGTCTGTGGCGCAGACACTCCTGTCTGCGCAGGGCAGACAGGAGTGTCCGCCCCACACTCAACATCTTCTGTGGCGCGGGCTTTCCAGCCTGCGCCGCACGACGGATGCCGGATCCACGCCGGGTACGGCTGAGTTCCGGCAGTACTGAGAGTAGAGCCGGAACGCAAGAGCGTATCCGCCCGCAGATCCGGCTTCAAGAACGGCGGGCAGAGATGCCTTCCCATCTTCTCCTGAGTTCCGAAACGGGACGCCCGATCAATATAACAGGTCATAAAGCTGGCGTTGTTCGGCATCCATTTGGAGCAGAACCCGGTACATTTTTGGATCCGTTGGCATTTTGAAGCTGATC
>JALOTS010000327.1 GCA_025457785.1 Pontiellaceae bacterium
TTCTTTTTCAATCAGAGATGCCCCGCCGGAACTTCCCGCAAAAAGAATGCCGAGAAGCAGCGTATTGGCAAGAAACAAAATTCCAATGCCGACTGTCGCCTTGCTGAGCACGTTGCCGGTCCGCGCACCGAACAGCGAGTCGCCGCCGCCGGAACCGAACGAAAGACCCAGTCCTCCCTCTTTGGACTTCTGCAACAGAATCAAACCAATCAGCGCCAGACTGCATCCGGCTTCAAGAATAATAAGCAACGCACGAAAAACGGCCATAAGTTCCCTCCAGATAAATGCCAGACGCTACCATCCGGCCTTTGCAATGACTACACAAAAATTCAATCCGCATCCGGCAGCGCAACGAAACCGAATCGCCTCGTTACGCAATACCTGCTGCGCCGGATTACATTCCCGCTTTAACAATATCAATAAAAGAACGGGCATCAAGCGCCGCGCCCCCGATCAGTCCGCCGTCAATATCAGGTTGAGAAAGCAGGTCCTTGGCATTCGAGGCCTTCATGCTTCCCCCGTACTGAATGCGGAGTCCGTTCGCCGCCTTTTCGCCCGTCATGTCACGGAGAATACCGCGAATGAAGGCATGCACTTCCTGCGCCTGTGCGCTGGTCGCTGTTTTGCCGGTACCGATCGCCCAGACCGGTTCATAGGCAATCACCACGTTTTCAAACTGCTCGGCGGTGACATCCGCCAGGCTGCCGCGCACCTGGGCTTCAACGACCTTTTCAGTGTTGCCCGCTTCGCGGTCTTCCAGCTTTTCGCCCACGCAAACAATGGGACGAAGATTCTTTTCGAGCGCCTTTTTAACCTTTTTATTCACCCAGAAATCGGTTTCTTTGTAATACTGGCGGCGCTCGCTGTGGCCGAGAATGACGTACTTGACAAAAAGATCTTTCAGCATCGTATGCGAAATCTCGCCGGTATAGGCGCCGTCGTCTTCCGAACTCATGTTTTGAGCACCCAGCTTGATCTGCGTGTTGGTCAGCTTTTCGCCGACCGCCTGCAATGCAGTAAAGGGAGGACAGACCACAACTTCGACATCGGTACCCTGGGCGAGATCCATCTTAAGACCCTCCACCAGCGCCACGGCATCCCCGACGGTCTTGTTCATCTTCCAGTTTCCGGCAATAATTTTCTTTCTCATTCAAACGCTCCTGTTAATAAAACTTCCAAAAATGAGCCGGGAATGTACCGAACCCGTTGCCGATACGCAACGCTCAAAACTGCAAAAGCCGCACGAACTGAAATATTACCGCTCGGAGTCACCGCACCCGTTTCAAAAACCGGCAGCGTCCGTGCGGCATCCTCCGAAAGCCGCCTGCTGAGATCATACGCCGGAGCCGGAACATCCAAACCCCGGAAACAAAAACGGACCGGCAGATCCGCCGGCCGCCCCGAAAACGATATACCGTGAAATCGCATCCAACCGGATTTTTTGTCGTCATTCCGGCAGATATCCAGACTTGACAAACTTTACCTGATTTCGCTAGCGTTCTGACAGTTTTATTAAAGTTTTGATCACGATGAATAAAAGTCAGATGGAGGAATATATGAAAAAGGTATTGTTGTCTTCTGCGTTGTGCATATTGATCGGCGGGCTTGTATCTGAAACACAGGCGGCGATTATCGCCAATGTGCGGACAACGAACAGCACCACCGTCAGCATTGCGGAAGATGTTGCTGATTTTATTGTGTATGACTCTACAGGAAGCGGCACAACAGTCCGCAAAAACGGTGGACCCGGTATTTTTTCGGCAATCGGTGCGGATGGCATTGTTTACGACGGCGGCTACGGTTCAACGCCGGTCACCCTGCAGTGGAGCAATGGAAATCCGACAGACAGCGGATCGAGTTATTATTGCAAGTATGCAGGATTCGGTTCCAGTTTTGCTGATCCGGCGACCTACATGGAGATGCAGTTAACTATGCCCAGCACCAGCGGAACGCTGACTCTCTGGACCTATCCCAACGGCAATACCGGCAGTCTGAGCTACGATATCACCTTTGGCAAAACCGGCGATCAATGGACCGAAACAAGCACCCTTGAAAACATTGGAAAAATTTATGAATTCCAGCTCAGTGGGTTCACGGTCGGCGACACGCTCACCTTCCGGGTCGACAATGTGAGCGGATCAAACAGTTGGCACAATTTCGGAATTTACGGAGCGCAGTTTGTTATTCCGGAACCGGTAACGGCACTTTCTTTCGTCTTCGGAGGAATCCTGCTGGCCGGCTATCGCCGCCTGTTTACAAAGTAGGCCCTTTCCCATCGATGCTCCGCCCCGTCACCACCTCGCGTGCGCTGGAACAGGCCACGGGGCTGCGCCATGTCACGGTCAACAACGTGCCTGATCGCCTTTGCGCACTCGGCATAATCCGCGAAAAAACCGGAGCCAAACGCAACCGGATTTTCAGTTATACTGGATACATATCTTAAACGAAGGGACCGAGCTGCCGGGAACCTGATGCTTAGCATTAGACTGTAAACCGTCGGCAACAGAACCTTTGTTCGGTCCGTGTCGCCCCGTGAAGCGCCCTATGCAGGGTCATTTGCGGCAAAAACATCACGGAAAAGCCCATGAAATTTCCCGGGGTGCGGAAAAATGGTCAAAATTTTTTCCAACCTGCGGAAAATCAACCACTTCACGGACAGAATTTTTTTGGGATCAAATTCAGGACTATTTTGGTCAGAATTGGGGTGGAAACACCCCTACCCGTGGAAATCACCGGCTTTAACCAGCCAAAAACCTTTGTCTTGCCGGATTGGATGGGGGGAGGCGGCGTAATGCGACCTAACACATTGCAGGTTTAATGGTCAAGGATCTTGACGATTGACTCTATACGCTTTGGGCGAGGCGCTTATCGTAATTCTCA
>JALOTS010000054.1 GCA_025457785.1 Pontiellaceae bacterium
CAATAAAAAACCGGAAGGTTTTATTGCCGTTCAATTTTAACGTGTCGGCCCGCCGATGGGGACTCTGTCTTGGAGGCTCCGGTACAGGAGGATTTGGAGTCAGGATGTCGATCGCGCTGAACGTTCTTGGCCATTTCAGAAACAGGAGGAAGCTCTAACCAGAAACACCATCCTGTTCGGAGCCCGCGACGCAGTTTTCTCAAGGGCGGGTTGGGATATTATCCATCAAGGCAGCGGATTCGCAATCAAAGCCTGATTCTTTCGGGCTGCTCAAATGTTGGATTCTTCTCTGAAGGGTCTGATCCACCCGCCGCCGAGGACTTCGTCGCCGCGATAGACAACGGCGGCCTGGCCGGGAGTGAGGGCGAACTGGGGTTCTTCGAAACAGACCCTGAATGCGGTGTCGCTGATTTTTTCAATCGCGGCGGGTGCTCCGCGATGGCCGTAACGCGGTTGAACCGTAAAGGCAGAACGACCGTCCCGGTCGTTTTCCCCGTTGGGCGGACCTGACGGAGGCTGAAAAGCAAGCGGAACGCTTGTTCGACATTCCGGAAATGTTCCTGAAATCCAGTGCACATCCTGCACCTGACATTCAGACTGCATAACGCCTTCGCGGGGCGAAAGGGTGATTTCGTTTTTCTCCGCGTCGATCCGGCTGACGTACACGCGTTCGCCGACGGCGACACCGGTTCCGCCACGCTGTCCGACTGTAAAGTGATGAATTCCCTCGTGTTCGGCCAGCACACGGTGTCGAGCACCTGGCCCGTTCGCTTCACCTCGGGCGCGCGGTCTTCGATGAATTCGGCATATTTACCGGCTTCAACGAAGCAGAGATCCTGGCTTTCGCCGCGCGGGACAATCGGCAGGCTGTGATCAACCGACCATTTTTTTACCTGCTCTTTGGTCCAGCCGCCCAGCGGGAATGCGATGCGGGCGAGCTGTTTCTGTGAGAGGCGGTGTAAAAAATAGGACTGGTCTTTGGTGCGATCTGCGGCGCGCAGCAGATGAAAAATTCCGTCGCGCTCTTCGATGCGGGCGTAGTGACCGGTCGCCAGAATATCGCAATCCAGTTGCGCGGCGCGGTCGAGCAGGAAGCCGAATTTGATGAATTGGTTGCAGAAAATACAAGGGGAGGGGGTGCGGCCTGCGGCATATTCACTGACAAACGGCGCGACCACTTTTTCCTCAAACCGGTCTTGCGCGTTGACGACATAATGCCGGATGCCGAGCGCGGCGCAGACTTTCTGCGCACGGGCGACGTCTTCGAGCGAACAGCAGCGCGAGCCGTCCTTCCACATGTGGGCAGTCAGGCCGATTACCTCATAACCATGCTCAACAAGCAGAGCCGCCGCCACGGAGCTGTCCGTGCCGCCGCTCATTCCGACTGCCGCGCGTTTTTTCATTTGTCAGCCGGCTCAATATGAACCACAACGTCCGCAACCGCAGGGCCATTGACGATCAGTTTGCGCTGAAGCTGCGTAGCGATATCGTGCCCGGCGCGAACGGTGATCTGTCCGTCCACGACTGCGTGTAAATCGACATAGAGACCTGCACCGCTGCGCCGTGTGCGGATTTTATGAACGGACTGAACGCCGCCGACACCTTGAGAAATTTCGACAATCTGCCGATAGTCCTGCTGTGTGGCTCCGACATCAATCAATTCAGCCAGCGCCGGTTTGGTAATATCCCAGGCGGCTTTCAGGATCATTGCGGCAACAATTAATGCCCCAATCTGGTCGAGGAAATGCCACTCCGGGTTAAAGGTTGCGGCACCGACCGCGATCACCACGGGAATCGAACTGAAGGCATCCGACCGATGATGCCACGCATTGGCGATCACTGCCGGCGAGTTGACGCGCTGTCCGACAGTGCGGGTGCGGCGGAAAAGCCATTCTTTAAGGAAAATTGTTAATAGTGAACCGGTTAATGCGATGAGCGTTGGCGATAACTCGGGCGGATGGCGAAGTTTATCGACGGCATCCAGACTGAAGCCGACCGCTACAGCGGCCAGCGCGGCGCCGATCAGAACAGTGATCAGGGTTTCAATCCGGCGATGTCCGTACGGATGGCACGCGTCCGCCGGAGCCGACCAGAGCCGCACCCCGAACAGCACGGCGATATCCGTTCCAAGGTCTGAAAAGCTGTGGATTGCGTCCGCAACCGCCGCCTGACTGTGCCCGGCAATCCCCGCGAAAAATTTGAGAGAGGTCAGCACGACATTGATGGCAAAACCGATCCAGGTGATCCGAAGAACCTGCCCGGTCTGCTCCGCCGATGATAATTGGGAATGATGCTTGGAATTCATGGGCGGGTTTTAGTTTATGCGAACCGTGTTTGGCGATAAAAAACCGCAAACCGCCCGGATGAACCTGCACATTTTTAACCCGGTGTTTTTTTGTTCCGGTTTGTATAACTTTTACGGCTTAAAATCATAGAAAACACGCTTGCAAGATTCGTTTTTCATTGTTAGATATGTCGCCCTTATGAAGTCCGCCGGGATAGGTCATTCGGGCATGTCAGGTGCAATGGGTGCAAAACTCAATGTCACGGGACCGTCGCAGGGCTTGTATCTGGTTATTGCGAAGACCTCCCGTCCGGACGAAATAATATCCCGCGCGGGCGGAAAAATCGCGATGCGCTTTACCGGGGAGAAGCTGCTGGCCGTTCTCCCGTTTAACGGCTTTATGACTCTGCGGGCGGATTCCCGGATTTCCAAAATCGGGCCGGTTAATCTGGATACACAACGCCTGAAAACCCTGACAAACAGTCTGGCCAAAACCGTTGCCGCCCAGCAGCCCGTTCATTTTTGAGTAAATAAAGAATCCAGGAAAAATCCACAGCAAAAAGGAGAAACAGTATGGCAAGCGTAGGACAAGAACTATTAGCAGTACCCCTTCCCGAAATGGTCATGAAGCTCGGCCTCGGCATCGCCGAAGCCCAGCGGGCACTTGATGAAAATTCGGTTGATACAGCCAGTTTGCTGGCGGAAACAACCGTACCGCTGGTTATGGCCGTTACACAGACGATCGCCGCCGACGGAACGGTATCGTTCACCAGTTCCGACCCGATCGACGTATCGCTTCTGCAAATCGGCCTGATGCCGACATTTTACCAGTTCTCGGAAGCCACGATTGAAGTCACGATGGACATCAAAACGACCTCTTCGCGCGAAACCAATATCAAGGTCAGCGCGGCAGCCAAAGTCGGATTTGCCTGTTTCAGCGCGTCGGTAAACACCGAGGTTTCCCATAACCGCAAATTCGGAAAAGAAGTTCACGGCACGAGCAGACTGATGACCAAAATGGTTCCGGTTCCGCCGCCGCCGCGCATTGCGCCCGAACTGACGGTGGTTGACAATCGTCCGGCGAAAGAAACTCCGGATAACACATAAGAAGCGCTTGAATCATTTTCAAGAGGTTCATGTGCGGTTGAGTCCGTGCGGAAAACGGGGTCCAGACTTGACGGATCGTCTGTTTCCGCGCTGACTGTCGGCGGGCTGGAAAAAAAGCCCGCCGATTATCATGTTAAATGAAAGGGAGAGTCATGGCTTCAGGCAAAGAGATTCTGAATCAAAAATATAAAGCGTTTCGTGCTCCGGTTGTGCCGGCGGAAACCAAGGTGAGCGAAACCGCTTCGACCTCATTTGCCGATCTGGTTCGAATGATGGCGGAAGGAATTGCAGACGCCCAGTTGAGTCTGGATCGATCGTCCGCCGAGATGCTCGTTGAACTGGCGGAAACCCGGGTTGATGTGGTTCGAAATATTACGGAAATCATCGATGCAAAAGGCGGCATTACGTATAAAGCCGACGCTCCGCAATCGGTTTCTTTGCTTGAACTCGGCATGCTTCCTGCGTTTTACCAGTTCTCGCAGGCGACGGTGGAAGTCTCCATGGATTTGAAGGTCGTTGAAAACACCGATGAACAGTCGGAAACCAAAGGCCGGAAAACACTTTTCGCCGATACGAGCAGTATCCGGATGGAGCGCAAGCTGGGGCGGGAAGTAAAAGTCGCTTCAAAATTAACGGCCACGCTGGTTCCGGTTCCGCTTCCGCTTCGGATAGAACCCGCCCGCACAACGCAAACAATAGGGTAGCATTTAAACCGGAGATTTGATTATGGCGGACGAACCTGTTTTTCAAGGAATGGATTTGGAGGAGCTTTTAGCATCGGCGGGCCGCTCCTTTACCGAAGCGCAGCGATCGCTTCTAAAGGGTGTTAACGTGCCCGCGACCATGATGCTCAGTCAGGCGGAACTTGAACTGAAAGTTGTGGTGGAAACAGACGCGAAAGGGCGGGTGCTCGTCAGCCCTGTTTCATCAAAGGACATCACGCGGGGAACGATTAACCCCGGAATGCTTTCCACACTGCGCATTAACCTGATCAGTTCAGCCGGCGAATCCTCCGGGGACCGTATGCCGGCGGAGAATCTCCCGCCGTCCGTCGGGGAGGGATCCGCTGCGCGGGTTCCCGATTTAAAGGGGTTGACGATGAATGCCGCAGCGGCGCGATTGAAAAAGGGACTGTGGAAATATGCAGCCCATGCCGCGAGCCGCGAAGAAATTGCCGCGTTCGGGGAAGGTCTTCAGGGCAAAGTGATAAAACAAAAACCGGCGGCAGCTGCCGCAGCGGATCAGAAAACAAAAACCGTCCATTTCTGGGTGAATCTCGGAAGTGTTCCGGTGCAGGCGATTGACGGCATCGGCGATAAAATGGCCGCGAATTTGGCGAAAGCCGGCATCCGGTCCGTCGGGGAATTAAGTCTGGCGGATGTTCCCGCGCTGGCTAAAGGGCTTCGCATGAACGAAACGCGCGCCCGTGACTTTGTGAACATGGCGGCATTAATGTCCCGTCTTACGGTACTGGGCTTATCGGATGAGGTGGTCGAACTTCTTGGGAAAGGCCTTGGAATCGCCTCCATCGACCAACTGGCCAAAGCCGCCCCGTCCGCTTTGTATCAGGACTGTCGTAACGTCCTTGATTCCGGAAAAATCCGTTCGCCCCGGTCGTTCAAAGTCACACCGGACGATGCGGCCGAATGGATAGCGACCGCCAAAAAAGGACTCCGGAGTTCCTCCCGTACTTCTTAATCGGGGCGGCGGAACCGCAGCTAAAAATCGGTTGCCGCGAAAAAACGCGATACGTCACAACCGCAAGGGAAATTTTTTCTTATTGTTCTGGCGAACGGCGGTTTTAAACCCCTGTACGGAAAAAACAGCGTCTGCCTTCGGTCAAAATCGGGGGATGCCTTTTTCATATCCGCTGATGATGCGAAGAGGGTTGCTTTTACGGGCCGGAACCCGTTCAATGTGCGCCGCATCAAAGGAGATAACATGGGTGTTTCTGAACCAGCAGGAACGGTTGCAATTGTCGGCCGTCCAAATATTGGAAAATCGGCGCTGTTTAACCGCATCGTCGGGCGGCGCGTGTCGATTGTACATGAAGAGTGCGGCGTGACGCGCGACCGTGTCGTCTGCGAGGCCGAGTGGAACGGGCGGTATTTCGATGTAATCGACACGGGCGGTCTGGGCACGATGGATTCGGGGTCGGCCCATAATGTGATCGTGGACAGCACCAATAAGCAGGTCGCGGTCGCTATTGAAGATGCCTCCGCGATTCTGTTTGTGGTGGATATTACCGCCGGAATTGTACCGATGGACGAAGAGGTCGCCCGGCTGCTGCACCGCGCCAACCGTCCGGTGTTTATTGTCGCCAACAAGGCCGATACGGCCGCCCGTGACGAACAGGCGCCGGAGTTTTCAAAACTCGGTTTTCCGGTATTCCCGGTCTCCGCGCTGCACAACCGGGGCATCGATGCTGTGCTGGAGACCGTGCTGGCGGAACTGCCCGCCGCGCCGCCCGGAGAAAAACGCACGCCGCTGCGAGTGGCGGTGGTCGGTCGTCCAAACTCTGGAAAATCATCGTACATCAACCGCCTGCTGAACAGCGAACGGGTCATTGTTTCTGAAATTCCCGGCACCACCCGCGACAGCATCGAGATTCCGTTCAGCATCGGAAGCGGTCCCCGTGCGCGGCACTATGTGCTGATTGATACCGCCGGCATAAACCGCCATAACCGCCGTTCCGGGGCGATTGAGCATTACAGCAACCTGTGCGCCGAAGAGAGCGTTGAAAGCGCCGATATCGTGATTTTGCTGATGGATGCCACAGAAGGGCCGAAACTTCTGGATAAAAAACTGGCGGCAAAAATCATCGAAGCTCAAAAGGGATGCATTCTCATTGTGAACAAATGGGATATCGCGGAAGCCGCAGAGGTTACTCAAACAAAGTATGAACCGGCTCTGCGCAAGGAAATGCCGTTTCTCGACTTCGCCCCGCTGCTTTTTCTCTCCGCTAAATCGGGTTTTAATATCCGGCGCAGCGTGGAGCTGATTGATTATATTTCTGACCAGGTTCAGCTCAAACTCAGCACCGGGGTTCTTAACCGGATTCTGCAGGATGCCGTGCAAAAAAATCCGCCGCCCAGTGTCAACGGACGTCCGCTGAAAATTTATTACGCCACCCAGGCGGGCGTAAAACCGGTTCGCGTGAAGCTGTTTGTCAACAACACCCTGCGCGCCACCTCATCCTATAAACGCTATCTTGACCACAAAATCCGAGACGCATTCGGATTGGAAGGGGCCCCTCTGGATTTGAAATTTGTTCCCCGCCCCCGTCCGGATCTGGAAGAGAAAAAGAAAAACCGCAGCACCCGCACCTGATTTTCCGATACGTGCCCTTCTGTTTTGAATTCCAGCCGCATCAAAACGGCTTCGTCAGTGTCAACGTGATCAGATCGCCTTCGGGACGTTCCACGGCTTCGAACTCATGGGCGTAGCGGATGGATGTAAACAGGACCAGTTTGGGGCAGAATACAGAAATTTCGGGACCGACACCGATCTTGCGATCCCGTTTATCGGTGGCCGCCGGGCCGGAATCCTTGGTGACCTGCTGCTGGTAATAGCCGATAAAACCCACGTCCAGGCCGTTGCACAAACTCTTGCTGAGACCCCATTCCGCAGTGAAAACCTGGCCGGGATCGGTGTGCGTGTACTTCTGTTCATGGCAGAACTCGTAGCGATTGAGCAGCGACATCGCCCAGGTCTTTTCTCCATCCGGATACCAGGTTCCGCCCAGCGTAACCATGTGCGACCAGAAGCCCTTTGAGATCAGATCGGGCCGGGCGGGCGCGTAGTCGCCGGTCGGCGCCCAGACCGCATAACCCGCCGCAAGATCGAACTGTTTGAAATGCCACGAGAGCAGCAGCGGTTCAATTTGAATATCGCCAATTCCCGAATAACTGCCGTCGAGACCGCCGACGGACCAATCCATGTACGCAAAAGGAACGATCAAATCCATCCCGTATTGTGCGCCGAAGATTTTCTTATCGGTCATCCAGATCAGCCGGGGCGCATTGACATAGGCATCAATCTCGAAATCCACCGGAATATCCCTGAACATATCTGCGGAGTAAAATATGCTGTAGTCGCGGAAATAAAAGCCGGGCGGCGGCAGGGAGGCGCCTTTGATTCCTTCGGCGCCTGCGGGGTAATGTCCGGCCACGACAGGAACGCTTTGTGCATAAGCCGACACCATGCCGGCGAACACGCCGCACGTCAGTACGGAACAGATTTTGGCTGAAAACAGTTTCATGATGATCCTTTAATTTAGAGTTAAACATCCTGCATTTTACCGTGCATATAACTTTCATAGGAACTGAGATCAAGCAGGCCGTGGCCGGAAAGGTTGAAGAGAATTACGCGCTTTTTGCCTTCTTCGCGTGCCTGAACCGCCTCGTCCACCACCGCCGCGATGGCGTGGGATGACTCCGGTGCGGGCACAATGCCTTCCTTGCGCGCAAAGAGCACCCCCGCCTCAAACACCTTGGTCTGGTGATACGCCTTCGCTTCCATGAAGCCGAGCTTGAGCGCATGACTGACCATCGGCGACATGCCGTGATAGCGCAATCCGCCTGAATGGATGCTTGGCGGCATGAACTTGTGCCCCAGCGTGTACATCATCATCAGAGGGGTCATCTCGGCGGTGTCGCCGAAATCGTAGCGCAAGTCGCCTTCCGTCAAGGTCGGGCAGGCTGACGGCTCGACTCCGATAATCCGGTAGGTTTTCCCGTCACGGATTTTTCCCCGGATGAACGGAAAAGACAGTCCGGCGAAATTACTCCCGCCGCCGCAGCAGCCGATGATCACGTCCGGTTCTTCGCCGGCCAGCTCCATCTGTTTGATCGTTTCTTCGCCGATAACGGTTTGGTGAAGGCAGACATGATTGAGCACGCTGCCAAGTGAATACTTCGTGCCTGAATGAGTGACCGTGTCTTCAATAGCTTCGCTGATGGCGATACCAAGGCTTCCGGCGCAGTCCGGATCTTCGGCAAGCAGTTTGCGTCCGTATTCAGTTAAATGGCTCGGACTCGCGTGAACAGCGCCGCCCCAGGTGTGCATGAGCATCCGGCGATAGGGCTTCTGATCGTAGCTGACTCTGACCATGTACACGTTACATTCCAGCCCGATCAGGCTGCATGCGAACGCCAGCGATGCGCCCCACTGTCCGGCTCCGGTTTCCGTAGCGAGCCGTTTGGTGCCGGCGAGTTTGTTGAAATACGCCTGCGGCACGGAGGTGTTCACCTTATGGCTTCCGGCGGGACTGGCCCCTTCGTATTTGTAGTAGATATGCGCGGGTGTGTTCAGAGCCCGTTCCAGCCGGACAGCGCGCAGCAGGGGTGTGGGACGCCAGAGAGAATAAATTTCGCGCACGGGTTCGGGAATCTCAATGGATTTCTCCGCGCTGATCTCCTGATCAATCAGATTACGAGGAAAGATGGCTTCCAGCGCTTCCGGCGGCAGCGGTTGTTTGGTGCCGGGATGCAGCGGCGGCGGCAGCGGTTCGGGAAAATCAGAGTTGAGATTATACCAAGCCCTCGGAATATCCTTCTGCGTCAAAGCAAAACTGGTTTTAAGATTCATAAGATATGCTGCCTTTATCTGTTTTTCACCGTTCAGAATCATTTTTCGTGCGGCGCGGATACGCACCCGCAAAATCCCGCAGGAATATCTGTTTTCGCGAGCGGAAGGGTGCCAAACCGGAACACATGTGTCAATTGGAAGAAAAAGAATATCCCTGATTTTCACAGCAAGCGTTCCGCCGAGTACCTCTTTCTTTGCAGTGTTCAAAAAGCGTGTGATCAAAAATTTCCGAAGAAATAATTCCATTATTCGGGGGAAGGGCGAATTTTCAGAAAACAGACCTCTGGTGCAGGGGGGCATCCGCAGATGGCGCAGATGAACACAGATGAGGAAAAGACCGGTTTCCAACGGTTGGAAACGGTGCGGAGGCATGAAACAAACGGGAAATATTACGATAACCGGGCACTTGCCAGCACGGTTTGTTTGATCATTTCCCAGCTTTGACCGCGCAAGTCACGTGGATCGGGATCGACTTCGGCATCGTCAAAGTAGGTCAGCGATTTTTCTACATTCCAGAGACTGTCGTTTGCGTATTTCCGGCTGAAGAACGACAGCATGTCGTCACGGGAATAAACGGTCAGCAGTTCGGCGTAGTCCCAGAAATCTTTTTTGCAACCCCGGTTGGTGATGGCGTTAAGCTTCATGGCAGCAATATCTTCGCAGGAAAACATCCGAATGCCCTCTGTTTCCACAAATGGCGAGAGTAATGAATAACGATGTGCGATGAGGTCGATTTTGATTCCATCGATAATTCCCCGTACGGTGTTCTCAGCCGTTTCGGATTCGGTCATTCCATAGGACGTTTTCATTTGATCCGCCGTTTCCTGAGCATCAAAGGCGGTGACGGTAAATAGATCCAAGTCAATCGATGTGCGATGTCCAAAGCGAAGTGCCAGCGAGGTTCCACCTGCCAGTGCAAATGACTGCAATCGCTTGTCCTTCATCAGCTTCTGAAGAAGATCGAACAATCCGGAGGATACGGTTTCAGAATGCAGTTTCATAATGTCCAGTGATTGGCCGGGTTGCGGAAAGCCCGAAAGGCTTCACGGGGCAGGTTGAACTGATTGGCGAAGAAGCTGATCGTTTTTGCACTCAGATCGGCGGCGTTCAGCAGAGCGGCTTTGACCGCCTCCGCGCCGTAATAGTTCCAAACCGCTTTCACATCGGCCAGTGTTCCCCTTTCCATGATACGCGAAATGATAAACTGTTGATGGGTTTCCGGGTTGATTCCGGATGGATCAACATCCCAAAAGAGAAATCCAGATAACTGGTCTATAAGCGTCGAGCTTTTCATGGCTAAAACGTACCACCTCGCTGTTTATCCGGCAAGCCGGTTCAGCTTTTCAGCCGGTTCAGCTTTTCGAGTACGGCGACCGCATCGGCTTGCGTGAGAAATTCTGCTTCAAGCCGTCTGGAGACGGTCTTTGAAAAGGGCCATGCGGGCGATGGCCTGCGGATCGCGGG
>JALOTS010000328.1 GCA_025457785.1 Pontiellaceae bacterium
AAACAATCAGATCGGCAGCATCAAAGGTCTGACGGAATTCTGCGCTGCAATCTTCAATCAGCGTTCCCGGCGCATCCGATCCGTTTCCAATGACCGGAACCAGTTGGTCGAGCCCGGCGGTGACCGCATCTTCGAGCGTGGCATCGTTAATCACCGGAATCCCGCGCACGGCCAATGTAACTTTTTCCGGGCCGATCTGTTCAATCAGCAGGGTGTCGAAAACAATTTCGCCGCAGTTGTCGGCCAGATAGAGAACGGTTTTTGCCTGCGCGACTTCGTTTCGAAAAAACTCCAGATCGCCTCTCAGCGGCTGTTCTGCGGCATGTTGAAGCGCGTCGTGAATATCGTCTTCGTTCAGCCCGCTTTTTGCGCCGAGATCAATAATGTTTCCGGCAATTGCCAGATTGGCCGCCGTCATCAGCGGGTCGTCCGACGCAGCGACCTGCGCCCGCAGTCCGGGCAGCAGGTGCAGAGCCATTTGATTATGCTGATCTTTTTCCTGACGGTACGGATCGGCGACACCGGTCAGTTCGCGCAGGCGGCGATGGATACGCTGGGCCAGTCCGGGCGGCGACAGGTGCAAATCCATCTCGCTCATCCAGCGCAGAACTTCGCGCAGAATCTGTTCGTGCACCGCCGGATCATCCGTCACCTTGCGGGCGGCATCCAGTGTCTGGCGGACGAAACAGGGTGTGCAGTCAAGTGAGGTTTTCATAATGAGTGGCAAGTGGCGGGTGTCGAGTGGCTGGCGGGTTGTTTTTTCATTAAATCGGAAATCATCAATCGGAAATCGAAAATGCTCAAATCCAGTGTCCTTCCACATCTGCGGCCTGAGCGGCCGTCAGCTTTCCTGCCGTATACAAATCCAGAGCTTCCTGAACCGATGCCGCGGTTGAGGGATACATTGCGATTTTCGAAGCACTCAAAACCCGGAACGCTTTCGGGCCGAAGTGTCCGCTGATGACTGCGGCCGCCCCGGTCGAGGCCGCATTCTGGGCGGCCTGAATTCCCGCGCCTTGTGCCGCGTTGAGATTTTGAGAGTTGTCGGCCAGTTCGAAGGTTCCGTCTTCTGTTTCGTAAACAAGAAACCGTGCGGCCCGTCCAAAACGCTGATCGAGCGGTGCGCCCAGATCGTTTCCTGAAGTCGTAATTGCAATTTTCATATTGTTCTACTATCCGTGATTTTTTTCACATTTCCTTCACACTTTTTTATTTCACGCAGAGGCGCGGAGAGCGCAGAGGGGTTTTATCAACGTCAATCTCTCTGCGGGCTTTGCGCCTCTGCGTGGTTTTTTTGGTTGAGGTTGTGTTGCTGTGGGGTTTCTTTTGTCAGTTCCTCAAGCAGTTCGGCGGCGGTGGTGACGCATTCGGTGCAGGTCATAATCCGGTTCCGGCGGATTTCTTTGCAGGTGATCTGTCCATTTGCTCGCGCTTTAAACTGTTCTTTTATGGTTTCCTTCTGATGCCCGCCCGCCAGTTCGCAGGCGGCATGGACAGCCCCGCAGAGCCCTTCCGGGGCCCGTCCGCCGCCGCATCCGGAAAAGAGGCTGTGATGTTCCGATTCCGGCTGTTTTTTGTCTTTCCACGCCAGGGCAACGGCCTGTGCGCAGTTGCCCCGCCCGTTTTTATAATGATCGACGGCGGTTTTTTTCATGACCGGGTCTGAATTTCGTCAAGCCGCTGTTCGATTCGGGCCATTTGTTCTTTGAGCCCGTTGATTTCTGAGGGTTGCGCCGGAGCAGGTTGACCCCATCCACGCATGATATTCCGGAATCCGAAGCCCCGTCCGCATCCGTGTCCGAAGCCTCCGCCGGCGGTTTGGAATCCGGCTGTGTTGAATCCGGCGCAGAAGCCTGCACCGCGTCCGGTCATCGGGCCTGCGCCCGCCGGACCTGTTCTGTCTCCTCTTGGCATATTCTGCCTCCTTTCATTTACTGCATCGATTGGCAGCCCCGACCGTGACCTCGACCGTGACCGCGTCCGCACCGGCAGCCGCTCTGCAGCGGTTCGGAAGTTTCCGTTTCGGCGATTTCTATTCCGCCCTCGACGCGGATGGCCTTTCCCTGTGTCAGGGCTTCGGCCACCTTTTTGTGAGCGCGGGCGATAATCAGGCCGAACGTCTGGCGCGAAACGCCCATTTGTTCCGCCGCCTGTTCCTGATAAAGCCCCTCATAATCGGCCAGCCGGATGGCTTCCAGTTCATCGGCGGCCAGCTCGACCGCTTCGAGCATGCGCAGGGGAATGCCCTGCGGTTTAAAATAGGCTGCCGGCGCACAGTGTCCGATCCGTCGTTTTATGGGGGGTCTTGGCATGGTTTGTTTATGGCATATGCCAAAAATAAAAGCAAGCGGTTATTTCCAACGAGTGCCGTTGTGTTGCGGAAAATTCAGTGCCGGAGCTTTTATACGCAGGATCAATCCGGTAAGAATGGTTCCATGTTGTGCGCCCGTGTTTTTTCAGAAGGAGGATGGTTCAGATGATGGAGATCAGAGGAAAATATGACCCGGCTGTTCACCACCGCCGGTCGATTCGGTTGAGGGGGTATAACTACTCCGGGCGGGGCGTTTATTTTGTGACGATTCTGGCGCAGAACCGGCGCAGGCTCTTCGGAACGGTGGTGAACGGGCGCATGGCACTGAGTGACACGGGGCGGATCGCCGCCCGTTGCTGGCAGGAGATTCCTCAGCACTTTCCGCATGTGGCGCTGGATGCGTGGGTGGTGATGCCCGATCATGTTCACGGGATACTGGTGATCCAAGAGGATGGCCATGGCGGGACGATTTCCGGAGAGGAGCGTCCGCACGGGACTTCGCGGACGATCGGTTCGGTTGTGCGCGGGTTTAAGATCGGGGTGACAAAGG
>JALOTS010000055.1 GCA_025457785.1 Pontiellaceae bacterium
GGGTCTTCGGCAAGGCATTCTTTCGCGGAGTCCGGCCAGTTGCGGATGCTGAGCGGTTTGTTTTCGCGCCCGTAGTTCAGCTCTTCCCAGAAGAGCTTCTTGAGGCCTTCCAAACTCCGTAAATTCTGAAGGATTTCCAGAACCGCCTGCTGTCTGTCTGTTTTCGCCATGTATTCCTGTCTGGTTCGAAGTTCCGAAAATTGCCATTTCACTCCGTTCCATTGCCGTCGCTGCGCTCCAGCCTCTCCCGACAAGTGTCTCGGTTTCTACCGGATTTCTCCTGTTATGGGAAGAGCCTTTTGTTACGCAACATATTTTCATTCAACACGTTCTGAGCATCCTTTTTTAGCTGCGCTAAAATGACAGATAGATTCTTCTATCTGAAGAATCTATATCATGCAGTTGGCGGAGGTGAAGGAGACGTTGTATTTGCGTGAAATCAGATTGGCGGCGATGCGGCCGGATTCGTAGATGGTGGGCAGTCCGCTGCCGGGATGGGTTCCGCCACCGGCGAGATAGCAGCAGTCGACGTCTTCAAATTTATTGCGCGGACGAAGATGGATCATCTGGTCGAGGCTGTGCGCCAGGTTGAATGTGGCTCCTTCGTAGACGTTGAGGTCGTTCTGCCAGTCGGCGGGGGTCATGATTTTTTCCTGTACGATGTGTTTCCTTAAATCCGTCATGCCGCCGCGCTGTTCCATGATATCCAGAACGATCTCGCGAAAGGCGGCGCGTTTTTCATTCCAGCCGGTTCCGCTGCGCAGGTTGGGCATGGGAACCAAAACATAGATGGCGGAGTGGCCTTTCGGAGCGAGTGTCGGGTCGGTGACACCGGCGTTGCGGACATAGACGGAAAGGTCGCTGCCCGGTTCGCGCAGGTGGAAAATGTCATCAACGTTTTTGCGGTATTCTTTGGCAAAGAAGATGGTGTGATGCGGCAGGTCGTACTGCTTGTCGAGCCCGAGGTAGAGCATGAAGGTGGAGCAGGAGAATTTCTTTTTCTTCAGTTTTTCCGGTGCATATTTTTTGAGGACGCCGGGCGCGAAGAGGTTTTCTGCGGCGTAGGCAAAGTCGGCGTTGAGGATCACTTCATCCGCGTCGATCCGTTCTCCGTTTTCCAGCTCCACTCCGCAGGCCGCGCCGCTGCGGACAATCACCTGTTTAACCGGCGCATTGAGGCGGATTTCCGCGCCGTTTTTGCGGGCGGTTTCGGCCATGACATCGGAGATGCGGCTGAGTCCGCCGACGGGATGATAGATGCCGAAGGCGTGTTCAATATAGGGAATGATGGCGAAGAGGCCGGGGCATTCCCACGGTGACATGCCGAGGTATTTGGCCTGAAACGTGAAGGAAAGCGCCAGATCCTGTTCCGGAAAGTTTTTGAACATGACATCGTACAGGCTTTTCCCGAGTGCCAGGTGCGGCACCGCCTTGATGAGGTGCCGCGAGAAAAGGGCTTTTAGCTGGTGATAGGGTTTCTGCAGGCAGGGGTAAAGCGCGTCGAACCGCTTTTTTTCGCGGGCGAAAAATGCATCATAGGCCGATTCCATGCCGGGGAAACAGCGGGCGATTTCGGCTTTCATTTTTTCCGGATCATCTGAGACATCGAGATGGCGGTCGTTGAACTGCAGCCGGTACATCGGGCTGAGCCGCTGCATGGGCAGCACGGCTTCGGTTGAGGTGCCGGCTTCCTCAAATACTTCATCAAGAATAGATTTAAGCATCAGAAAGGTCGGGCCGATATCAAAGGTGTAGGGGCCGAGACGAAACGCACCGTTGCGCCCGCCGACCTGTTCTCTGGCTTCCAGAACGGTCACGCGGAATCCGCGATGCGCCAGAATCATGGCTGCGGTCAATCCGCCCGGTCCTGCTCCGACAATTACGATATGTTTGTTTTTCATAAATCAGTTCCTCAGTATGCGGCGTGATCGTAACGTGTTTTCAGATAAAAAAGCGATAGAGTTTTTTCAATGCGTTCAGCGAAAGGGTGATGGGTGGGTAGCTCCATGGAATGTCAAAGCGGGTCGAGCGGGTCAGTACACTGCGGAAGTGGCTGAAGGTGTCAAAGCCCGCTTTGCCGTGATAGGCTCCCATGCCGCTTGCACCGCGTCCGCCGAACGGCAGCTCTTTGGGAATGAGTTGTGTGACGGTGTCATTGATGCAAACGCCGCCGGAGGGAATCGCCGCCATCAGCCGTTGCTGTTGCTTACGGTCGCCGGTGAAGAGATAAAGCGCCAGTGGAACGGGCCGGGCGCGGCAAAAACCGATGACTTCCTGCTCGCTGTCGTATGGCAGAACGGGCAGCAGCGGGCCGAAAATTTCGTCGCGCATCAGCGCGCTCTCGTGCGGCGGGTCGGGAATGAGTGTCGGGGCAATATAAAGATCGTCTGCATCGCGGAGGCAGTCGGGGCAGAGCGCAACCAGCCGGTCAAAGTGGCGGCGGTTGACAATGCGTCCAATGTCTGAACTTTTCTGCGGGTCGCTGCCGTAGAATGTGTGAATCGTTTCTTTTAGTTTTTCGGTGAACTCTGCGAGCCGGTTGCGTGGAACCCAGACGTGGTCCGGGGCGACACAAAGCTGTCCGGCGTTCATGAATTTTCCCCGGACGATGCGGCGGGCGGTGACGGTTGGATCACAGGTTTCGCCGATGATCACCGGGTTTTTCCCGCCCAGCTCAAGAGTAACAGGAATCAGTTGTTTTGCGGCGGCCTGTGCCACGGCACGGCCCGCTTCTGTTCCGCCGGTGAAAAAGATGTGATCGAGCGGCTGGCATAGAAGCATTTCGGCGGTTTCTCGTCCGCCTTCCACAAGCCGGATAAAGTCCGGGTCGAAGGTTTCTTCAATCAGATTTTTCAGCACGGCGGAGGTATGCGGCGTGAGTTCGGACGGTTTGATGATGGCACAGTTTCCGGCGGTAATCGCGGCAACCAGCGGAGACAGCACCAGTTGCAAAGGGTAGTTCCACGGGCCGATGATCAGCACGACTCCTTTGGGCTCAGGGGTTACGGTTGCACTTGCCGGCCAGACTCCCGGCGGAACGCAAACGCAGTATTCACGGCTCCAGTGGCGCAGATTTTGCAGTGCGTAGCGGATTTCGCTTTGAATGTAGCCGGTCTCCGAGGTGTAGGCATCCAGCGGTGATCTGCGCAGATCGGCATAGAGCGCTTTGTGCAGGCGGGTTTCGTGCCGGTCTAACGCCGAGGCCAGATTGCGGAGCTGCCCGGCCCGGAAGTCAGGACTTCGGGTTGAGCCGGTTAAGAAAAAGCTCCTCAGCTGATTTATCTGGAATTTATTACACATCCTGCTTGGCAGTATGGTCGGCGATGTTTAAAGTCGAGTCAAGAGGTTATGCGTACGATATTTTCAATTTTTGCGGTGTGCTGTATTTTTACGGCAGCGGGGGCGCAATCGGTTTCCGCTTTGGACCGGGGGATCGGCCTGTTTCTTAAAGGATATCAGGAATGGAATGCGGAAAAAATGGAATCGGCTTTGCCGTGGATCGCACAGGCGGATCCGGATAACACAACGCGCTATTGGCAGTCGGTGGTTCAATTCCATGTTGTGCTTTGCCGGGACGAAAAGGATGCGCCGGAAACGGTCCGGTTTCTGGAAGAGGCTCTGGATCAAAATCCACAGGATGCTGAACTTTCGATTATGCTGGCCGTTTTGTACGGACGGCAGATTGCCGCCCGTCCGGTTCGCGGGTTGTGGCTGGGCCGCAGGGTCAATGCGCTGCGCGACAGGGCGCTGGCCGGCGGGCCGGATAATCCGCGAGTACAGACTCTTGCCGGAGTTTGCTGGCTGAAGGCGCCTGAGCCGCACGGAAGCCGTACGCTTGCTCAGGAGCATTTGGCGCGGGCGGCGGAGCTTTATGCGATCGAGGAATCGGCGGAGTGTGATTCGCGCCGGCCGTGCTGGGGTGCCTGGCTGTGTTATGGACATCTCGGCGATTTGGCCGTCGAACGGGGGGATCTTCCGGAAGCCAGGCGCTGGTATGAAGCTGCCCTGCGCAGGAATCCGTTATACGGCCCCGCGCAAAAAGGGCTTCAAAAGCTTGTTTTCTGAAACAGGGACTTCATTCAGGAGAAAAAATGAGGCAGAGTCCTCCGGGTTGTTGGAATCAATGTAACAAAACAGAAAGGTTGCGGAAATGAGGCAGTATAAGGGAATTGTAATCAGTACGATGGCGGTTCTGTTCGCGCTGTGTGCCGCTGCTGTGGCTCAGCAGCAGGCACGGACGGATGATAAAGGGCTTACGATCAAAGTGATGACCTATAATCTGAAATTCGCCGACCCGGCGTACAAGCCGGTATGGGCGGTCCGCCGCGACTGGCAGGTGGATCTGATTAATAAATATCGTCCGGATATCATCGGAACTCAGGAAGGACTGAAGGAACAGATTGATTTTCTGATGGATCATCTGCCGGATTATATGGTTGTCGGGGAAGGCCGCAAGGGCGGCGATGATGACGAACACATGGCCGTTTTTATCCGGCGCGACAGGTTCCGCCTGCGTGAAATGGGCACGTTTCAGTTGTCTGAAACTCCCGAGGTTTTGGGCAGCGGGCCGGCAGTGAATCCCCGGATTGTGACCTGGGCCCGCATTGCCTTCATCAACCGTCCGGCAGAAGGGAGCACCCATTCCTACCCGGAGGACTACCGGGGCCATTGGAATAACACGCGGGAGTTTTATCTGTTCAACACCCATTTGTTCACGGGCGGAAGCGGATATCATTTGGCAAAGCTGAACAGCGCCAAACTCATCATGGAGCGAATCAATGCTTTGAATCGATTCGGCGAATGGACCCCTGACCGGCCGGTTTTTTTAGTCGGAGATTTTAACGCAAAAGCAGACAGTGATGTGTACAAAACATTTACGGGTGACGGGCAGCCGGACAATCCGTTTCTGTTAAAAGACAGCACAAAGGAAAACCGTGGAATCGACTGGATTTTATACAAAGGTGATGTCGATGTCCTCAGCTATGAAAAGATAGAGTACAATGTGGATGGAGTTTATCCTTCCGATCACAAACCGATTTTGGTCGAATTTAAATTTGCCGGTAAATAGAAAAACAGTCCGGTTCCGGACCGGTGCGCAGAATAACGGCGGAGAGAAGCGACAGGTTTTTGAATGACGGGAGCAGATCGTTGTCCGCGACGGGCGCGAGTGACACGGAAAATATATTCAGGAAAAGATTTGAGCAGAGGGTTCCGTCCGGGTAGGGTTCGATGTTGTCTATAACAGGGAGATTGTACGGATGATCGACTGGCTTAAATCATTGCGGCAGTATTTACTTACAGGGGTATCTTACACGATTCCTTTCATTGCGTGCGGCGGGCTGATGATCGCTTTTGCCATTGCGCTGGTTCCGATGACCGCGACCGGTCCCGATTTTTCGGGTTCTCCGAACCTGAAAATGGTTCTCGACATCGGGGCGGCTTCGTTCTCCCTGATGCTTCCGGTGCTGGCCGGTTATATTGCGTATGCGGTCAGCGGTAAACCGGCGCTGGTCGCCGGGTTTGTCGGCGGATACCTTGCGAACAGTATAAAGGCGGGTTTTCTCGGCGCGCTGCTGGCCGGTCTGATCGCCGGGTATGTGGTGATGGCGGTCAAGCGGATCCCGGTTCCGAAAGCGCTGCGTCCGGTCATGCCGATTTTAGTGATCCCGATTCTGTCGGCCGGGATGGTCGGATTTCTGATGCTGAAGGTGGTTGGACTGCCGATTGCCGATTTAATGACTTTTCTCGGAAAATGGCTGCAGGAGATGAACGCGGGGAATGCGGCGGTTCTCGGGATGATTCTGGGTGCAATGATTGCCTCGGATATGGGCGGACCGATCAATAAGACGGCTTTCTTTTTCGGTGCGGCGATGATTAATGAGGGAAACTTTGCCGTAATGGGGGCCTGCGCGGCGGCGATCTGTGTTCCGCCGCTTGGAATGGGATTGGCCACGCTGATGGCGCGGCGGTTCTGGTCCGATGAAGAGCGGGATGCCGGCGGCGCGGCGCTGGCTATGGGGATGATCGGCATTACAGAGGGGGCGATTCCTTTTGCGGCGGCTGATCCGGTACGTGTCATTCCGTCGATTGTCGTCGGCTCCATGGTCGCCTCCACAATTGCCATGCTGGGGGGTGTCGGAAATCATGTTCCGCATGGCGGGCCCGTTGTTCTGCTGGCGATTGATAACCGGTTGATGTATGTTATTGCCATTCTCGCCGGCACGCTGGTTGCCGCGCTGATGATTAATCTGCTTAAACGCTTTACAACCGTACAGAAAACAGAGGAGAAAAACGTATGAAATTTGCTGCCGTAACGGCCTGTCCGACCGGAATTGCCCACACCTATATGGCCGCTGAACAGCTCGAAAAAACAGCCAAAGTCATGGGGCATCAAATTAAAGTTGAAACCCAGGGGGCGATGGGAATCGAGAACGAATTGATGTCCGGTGATCTGCGCGGGGTGGATGCCGTGATTCTGGCCGTGGACATTGAAATTGAAAAGAGGGAGCGTTTTGACGGAATGCGGATCGTGCAGGTGCCGGTTCAGCAGGCGATTAAAAATCCAAAAGGCGTGATAGAGAAAGCCATGGCTTGATGCGGTTTTGCGAAAGAATACGGAGTCGCAACCCAATAAAAACCAAGTCACGAAGAGGACGCTTTGGCAAAATTATTAAGGGCAAAATAATTTTGGAGTAAAATTGGAGGGCTACACGGAGCAAAAATTAGAGTCCTTGGTGTCTTGAGCGCAGCGGGTGTTAAAAACGCACATAAAAAACAAGAAGCGGATGGATCGTAGCACAAAAAAATTCCGAGAGATAAGTTTGTCCGGCTGAGAAATAGTTTAGACCCAGTGCCAATCGGGCTCACCGTCCGGTTATGTTGTGTAAATGATTTATAATGAACCTGTTTATGTTTTCTGAGTATAAATTTTCTTTTCCGCTGCCGGATGGTCTGCATGCCCGTCCGGCCAGCATTTTTGCTGAGGCGGCTTCGGCGTTCACGGCGGATATTTATCTTGTGTGTGAACGAACGGGGATTTCAGCCGATGCAAAAAGTATGCTGGCGATGATCGGCGCGGATATCCGCAAGGGGGATATCTGCCGTCTTGAGGTGACGGGAGCGGATGAGGCTGCGGCACATACCGCGTTGCGCGAATTGATAGAACTGGTTCTTCCGTTCAGTGATGAGCCGTTGCCTGCGGCCCCTTTGCCGTCAGGTTGTGCCGCGCTGCCCCGCTGTTTGCAATCGTTGAATCCGCCGTTTGTTTCAGGAACTGTGATTCATCACGGGGTCGGACAGGGGAGTATCGTTTTTATTCGCGGGCTGGTTTTTCCGGAAAAGGGTGCGCCGTCTGCCGTTCGGAGTCCTGTGCAGGAAGAGGCGGCGCTGGATAAAGCGGTGGGTGAGTTGCGCATTCAGATAGAGAATCAATTGGCCGGACATACCGCATCCGCCGCCGCGATTCTGAGAGCGCATCTGTCTGTTCTTTCGGACAGCGCGTTTCTCGGCAAACTGCGGAGCGGCATTCACGAACAGGGTTCGGCGGAGCAGTCGGTGATTGAAGCCGGACGGCATTTTATGAGTCTGCTGGCATCAGGCGGCGGATCTATCCGTGAGCGTGCGGTTGATATAGAGGAAGTTTGTCTTCATTTGCTCCGGAATTTGTCCGGGAAGGAGGAGCTTTTATCAGATGCCCGCCTGACGGAGCCTTCCGTTGTGGCGGCGGATCGTCTGGGGCCGCGTCAGTTGCTGGAACTGGATCGGATCCATCTGAAAGGGCTGGTTGTCGAAGAGATGAGCCCTGCGTCTCATGCCGCTATTCTTGCCCGGGCGTTTGATATTCCGACGCTGAGCGGAATAAAAATTCCGGCACGTTATGACGGACGGCAGGTCGTTGTTGATGCGCAGCAGGGTATTTTGATTCTGTCGCCGGACGAAACCGTCCGGAGATACTATCAGAAAGAAGCCGCAGCGCGGAGTCAACGGAACGGGAAACTGGCGCAGAGTGCGCGCACGCCCGCTGTTACGGCGGACGGGGTGCGGATTGAAGTCGCGGCAAATATTTCTACGGCCGAGGAGGTTGACCGGGCTGTGGCGCTGGGCGCGGAGGGAATCGGTCTGTTCCGCACCGAAATGCTGTATGTGTCACGCGACAGCGCACCGACGGAGGACATTCAGGTTGAGATCTACCGGAAGGCGCTTTTGCAGGCGGACGGACGGACTGTTATTATCCGGACATTCGATATCGGCGGCGACAAGCCGGTGCCGTACATGAGGCTGCCGGAAGAGGATAATCCGTTTCTCGGTTATCGCGGCGTACGGATTTACCGCGAATATCTTGAGCTGTTTGAGACGCAGCTTCGCGCGATTCTCCGGGCCTCGGTTTTCGGAAAAGTCCGGCTGCTGATCCCGATGGTTTCGTCGGTGGAGGATCTTCTTTGGGTGAGGGAGCGGATTGTACACCTTCACGGCGTGTTGAAAACCGAAGGCATAGCGTTTGATGCGGAGATGGAGGTCGGGGTGATGATTGAAACTCCGGCGGCGGTTTTTTCTGTCCGGACACTTTCCGGCGCGGCGGATTTTTTCAGCATCGGAACGAACGATTTGAGTCAGTATTTTTTTGCGGCGGATCGAACCAATGGCCGGGTCGCCGGTTTGTGCAGGGTGCGCGATCCGGCATTTCTGCGTCTTTTGTCGTATGCAGTGACCGAAGCGCAGGCCTGCGGGAAATGGATCGGTCTGTGCGGCGAGATGGCGCACGATCCGGTTCATCTTCCTTTGCTGGTCGGGATCGGCTTCCATGAAATCAGTGTCGGGGCGAACAGGATTCCGCAACTTAAGCGGGCGGTGTCCGCCTTGCAGGCAGAAGGGTGCCGGGCGCTTTTGGAAAAGTGCCTGATTTGTTCTTCTGCCGGAGAGGTGGAGAGTCTTCTTTCGCAGATGACCGGCGCTTCGGATGCGCAATTGCTCGATGCCGATCTGATCCGGCTTGATTCGGACAGCGCCACTAAGGAAGAGGCCATCCGGGAACTGGTCAATGCCTTGTATGTATCCGGACGCACGGATGATCCTTCCGCCGTGGAAGAGGCGGTTTGGGATCGCGAAGCGGTCGGCGTGACCGGAGTCGGTTTCGGATTCGGAATACCGCACTGCAAATCCGATGCGATTAAAAGCCATTCCATCGGGATCGCCCGGTTCCGGCAGCCGGTTTCCTGGAATCCGGATGAAGATGAACCGGTTCGCATGATCATTCTGCTGGCGTTGCGAAAGGCCGATTCCGGCACGCTGCACATGAAGATTTTTTCAAAACTGGCGCGGAAATTAATGCACGACAGCTTTCGGGGGCAGTTGCTTGAAGCCGGAACAGAGCAGAAGGTGGTTTCATTTCTGAACGAAGAGCTGGAGTTGTAAGAGAAATCTGTTTTCCGGCGGGGAAACGGCCAATATGGAGAATGGCGTGATGCGTAAAATAACGGGGTTTTTGTTTATATGTCTCGCTCTGCCGCTCGGTTTGTCCGTCCGGTCTGAGCCGGAAAAAAAACAGCCGGTATTGTATCTTGTCGGTTATTCGCATCTCGACACGCAGTGGAATTGGACGTATGTCACTACGATCAACGAGTTTCTTCCCGCCACGCTGAACGAAAATTTTGAACGGTTTGAAAAATATCCCGGCTATATTTTCAACTTCAGCGGGGCCAACCGCTACCGGATGATCAAGGAATACTATCCCGCCGACTACGGGAAAATGAAGGAGT
>JALOTS010000056.1 GCA_025457785.1 Pontiellaceae bacterium
CAACCGCCTCCGGGTATCTGCCTGCATCGGCATAGGCCGCCGCCAGATTATTTTGAACTTCCGCCCGGCCCGGCTCAATGCGAAGAGATTCTTCAAAGTGACGAATCGCTTCGCCGGTCGAGCCGTCTATAAAAAGCACAACCCCCAGATTGCTTTGTGCGACCGCATTGTTTTTTGTGCAAAGGAGGGTGCGGGACCAGAGCGTATGACTGTTTTTCCAGAAGCCGGTTTGCCGGCGGGCGGCCCCCGCAAGGCCGATAAGCAGAACCGCCGCCGCAATGGCGGTCAGGACACGCCTGCGGCGGGTAACGGCCCAGTCTCCAGCAAGCCAGGCCAGAAGCAGGCATAATCCGATTTGCGGCAGGTAGGTATAGCGGTCAGCATACGCCTGTTTTCCGACTTGAAGAATTCCAATCACGGGAACCAGCATGCCGAGATACCAGAGCCAGCCCGTCAGCAGATAGGGCTTCTTCTGGCGGTTTTTGATCGCGAAAAAGGTGATTCCGGTCAACCCGGCGAGCGATCCCCCGACGGCCCAGCCGGAAAGCGCCTCGCCGGTGGCGGGATAAAGCACCGCCAGCCCGGACGGAAAAACAAACTGCCTGATGTAAACGGCATAGGAGAGAACCGCATTCTCTATCCGCCAGCGGATCGGCAGCTCTTCAATCGAGAAAAGAGCCTGCTGCTGCGCCCGGATCGTGATTGCGCAAAACACCGCAGATAGCAGAAACAGCGGAACTTTTTCAATGAACAGCCGGGAAATATCCCGTTTTGTTTTTGCCGCCTGAAACCGGTTCAGCGGCCACCCGTCGAGCAGAAGAAGAACAAACGGAGCAGTCACCAGCATCGGCTTGGCGAGCAGCCCCAGTAAAAACAAAACGGCAACAGGCACATAACGTTTGAGTGAAAAAGGGCGGCGGATATACCGCAGATAGGCACCGAGCATCAGCACAAAAAAAAACCCGCTCAACACATCCTTGCGCTCTGAAATCCAGGCGACGGACTCTGCGCGCAACGGATGGATGGCAAACCATACGGCGGCAAACGCGCTGCGCCAGAGCGATCCCGTCATGGCCTGCAGCACCAGAAATAAAAGCGCTCCGGTGGCCGTGTGCAGCAGCAGATTGCCGAAATGGTGCCCCGCCGGATTGAGCGAGTACAACTGACAATCCAGCATATGCGAAAAAGAGGTGAGCGGATGCCAGTTGGAGTTGTGAGGCTGCGTCAGAATCCGGCGCAGCCCCTCGGCCGTCACCCCGGCAGAAATAAGGGGATCGGCATAGACGTACCGATCATCATCGTAATTCACAAAATCAAAAGTCAGGATTTGGCTGAACACCCCCCAGCTCAACACCATCAGAAAAAAACAGACTCCGCACCTGATCCAGCAGGTTTTTTCTGTAATTTTCCAATGATTCGTCATACGCGGCGCAGTGTCACAAAACCGATCACCCGTTTCGAGAAAAATCCGGCGGACGGTTTCCTGCCTGCGGAAAAACCTCCCTTGGTATGGCCGGGAAACGGGGGAAAAACCGGAGAGGATGCAGAAAGTTGTTTTTTCTGTTTCCCTATTGGTGAGGAATCGGTACTTTCTCCCTCCTCTACCGCGCCTGTAGTTCAATGGATAGAATGCTGGCCTCCGAAGCCGGTGATCTGGGTTCGACTCCCGGCAGGCGCACCATGCTTAAAGGACTTAAGCCCTTCATCCGGAAAATCTGCTTTTTCGCGGCCCGCACGCGCAACGCAGATCATTTTTTAAAACCAACGGGAAAACCTTCAAACAACCGCGGCTTTTTGCGGTTTTTGGCAACCCATGATCAAAGGTTGGCAAAGAGTGATTTGGTTATATCTCACAACATTGGTAGGATAAAGGATCGATATAATTGTAAAACACCCGAATGTACGGTGTAAAAAAGAACGGGTATGAAAAATATGAAAACCACATTCAGTAAAATACAATTTACCAGGACAGCAATAGGCCTATGGATAGTCTTTTTATGCGGTCTTGGAAATACGGGCTGGTGCGGGAGGATTATTCGTCCGTGGCGCGCAACGACTTCCATTGTTAAAGCAGGGGAAAGTTTTGATGTCTGGTTTATCGCCGATGCCGGGCAGACCGTCACCAATGTTGTTTTAAACGGCCCGTACAACACAGTGAATCCGACGATGGCCGCGCCGGCAACAGGCACGTGGGTGTACGATCCGATATCCACCAACACATACAATACGCGAATTACGGTGACCGTGCCTTCAAACGCTCCGGCGGACCGTTATGATCTTGTGCTGCAGACATCAGCCGGAGATGTGACCTCGGACGCTGCCGCCAAGGTGATCAGGGAGTACAAAGACGAGTATTACATCCTGCACATGTCGGATGTCCACCGCTGGCAGGGGGGGTATGACCCGACGCAGTTGATGCGTAAGGTTTCCGCCATCATCGACATCGCCAATATTATCGATCCGGAAATGATCATTGAAACCGGCGATAACTATTATTGCTGGACGAGCAATGATGTCCAGACTGCGGCGAGAGCGAATCTTATTTTTGACGGGATGCCGACACTGAACATTAAGGGCGAACACGATGCCTTCGCCGCGACATTTATGCTCGCGGGCAATCATGACACACCGAACAAGGACATCACCAAAGATCCTGTAAACGTTGCCGCCGCCTATTTCAACAAATACTTCGGTCTTCATATTTATAACTTTACCTACGGCGAAGGCCGCTTCCTCTGCATTAATGATGCGTGGGGCGGCGGTGCGATTAATTATACCCTGCGGGCAACTGAAGCCAGAGCGTGGCTGGACTCCGTCGGATGGGGCAACTTTATCCTTGCGGCCGGGCACTGCAAGGGCAGCGGAATGGATCAGACCATCCTTAAAACTTCGCCTCATTTGGACATTATTCTGGCCGGGCACGAACATTCGGCTGGTGACAGCAATCCCTATCCAACCAACGGAATTAATCAATACGTGGCAAATTCTGTGCGGGAGGCAAATAAATTTGAGTTCAACCTGTTCAAGGTCGATGCCGTTAACGGGACATATGTGCCTGTCAGCGGGGCAAGCGCCCGTGTTCCCGTGATTCAAACCATGAACAACTCAACGATCATCAGCAACTGGGCGGGCTGGATTCCCAATGTATCGCTTGCCTATTTGCAAACCAACAACGGGGCATTCTTAGAAAATACGGCCACCATCAGTAATAAATACAATTTCCCTATTACCGGAGCGCGCGTGCGTTTTGTGATGCCTTTGGGGTGTTCATATGGAATTTCGCACGGCGTGATTGCGCAGGAGTTTGACGGGGATAACTTCCATATTGTGGATGTCCGCGTGGATTTGAGCGCCGCGAGCACAACAAGCGTGGACATTTTCAGCACGTCGGCGGCTGCCAACAACGCACAGTTTATTTCACAGGATGTCCCCGACTCCCTCGAGCCCGGAGAAACCGCCGCCGTCAGCATTACCATGAAAAACACGGGGACCAATGTCTGGTCTGCAGCATCCGGACATCAGCTCGGCTCTCAAACCCCTCCGAACAATACCCTGTGGACCGGAACCAACCGGATTACGTTGTCTGAATCCGTTTCTCCGGGAGACAGCCATACCTTTGTCTTTGATATCACCGCCCCGGACACTCCGGGAAATTACAATTTTCAATGGAAAATGGTGGATGATGCCGAGCCGGATTCGGGCTGGTTCGGCCAGAGCACTCCGGCGGTTGCCATTCCTGTGGCGGAAGTGCTGCACCATGGAACGGTTCTTCTGGCGGTCGATCTGCATCAGAACAGTACGGATCCGGTGCCCGTGACACCGCCCGGCTTTATCGGCTGGACCATCGGGGAGGTGGCGGCATTGAGCGCGGCGCCATCCATAACGACCAACGGATACACGGTCACGCTCGGTTCCGGTACGTCGGCGGCCTGCCTGACGACACCGGCGTTGCAAACCGGGATGAACTCCCGCTACCGGCTCGGTTACGTCACGAACGCCGGCGCATTTACTCAGGAAAGCATGATGCGCGAACGGGTCGGCTCTCTGGTCAACCCGATCGATCCTTCAACCGGAAACGGCACAGGAAACGGCCTTTACCTGAAGATTTCCGGGCTGGCATCGAACACACCCTATATCTTTCAGGCGTGGGGCGTTGACTCAACGGGAACCAATCCGGCCGCCACCCTGAAAAACGGCGACAACTACGGATTTAATGCCACGGCGGAACCGGCGGGATATTCGAGTCTTCCGCTTGTCGGATTCTATACTGTATCGGGCAGTCCTTCCGTAATCATGGATAACAACCAATACAGTGTCATGGGAACCATCACCTCTGATACCAACGGAACGATCGTTTATAAGCAGATCTCAACCATTGACCGCTCCATCATGAACGGGTTTATGCTGTCCACGGTTCCGGCACAGCCCTCCGGCTACGCGGCCTGGGCCGCGACTAACGGGATTACGGGCGGTCCAACAGACGATGACGACGGCGACGGGCTGAACAATTTCTCCGAATACGCGGTGCGCGAAAAACCGGCATTCATCAAATCGGGCGATACATTTGATTACATTTATCTGCAGCGGAATGATGATCCGAACCTGATCTACAGCGTGGAAACGACGACAAACCTCCTTTCCGAAGTCTGGATAAATACCGGCGGCACCGCGCAAACCAACGTGATCGGCGGCTCATATGACGAAATAACTCGCACGATCCCGCTGGATCATCCAATGGCTTATCTCCGGCTGAAGATTACCGGTCAGTAAGTTTATTTCCCGCCGGTTCGGCGGAGAAATAAATTCAGAATAAATTCCAAGGGCTGGAAAAAGCGAAGCGCAAATTTTCCAACGCCTGGAAACGATGGCCGGAGGCCCGCCGGATTTTTTTGGCGGACGGCGACGTAATGCATCTGGATTTCCAAACCCTGGAAACAATGCTGGGCCGGCTGAACTCAACGTTTAAACAACTGGCTCGTGTGAGTGTCTATGCCAACGGCGCGTCCATTCTCGCCAAAACAGAGGATGAACTGCACCGTCTGAAAAAATTTAAACTGCACACGCTCTATATGGGACTCGAAAGCGGTGATAACGAAAACGACGCAGTGGCGGAAACACAGAAACTGATCCAGGGGCTGGAACTGGAACAGACTGTTTTCCGGGCGGATCATTCGTCAAACATCATACCGCTCGAAGGCCGCTTCCCGAAAGACAAGAACCGGCTGCTGACGCAGCTCGACGCGCTGCCCAGATCGGGACATCTCGATACAAAATCACCGGGCCGCCTCCCGTGGTCAATGTGGTTCCGGATTAACCGCAATCTTCAGGACGCAAGGCGGTAAAACGGCAACCAAGACGAACCGAACTGCAGGAGACGGCGTTGCTGTTGCAAAGCACACTCACACCCCCTATCCAGGCATCCAGGCAGAAAACGGGTTGCGCGAAAGCGCGGCGTTGGTATAACGGGGATCAAAGGAAACCTCTTCGCCCAGCCAGTCCGGCTTGTTAAAGATCTGATTCTCGCTCTTCAGTTCAATTTCGGCGACAACAAGCCCCTGATTCGCCCCGGAAAATTCGTCGATTTCCCAGCGCAGTCCATTCTGAAACGATATATATCGTACTTTTGAAACGATTCCCCCCGTGCAAAAGTTCGCGAGCATGTATTCTGCGTCAGCCGCCGGAATTTCATACTCCAGTTCCGCTCGGGAAATCCCGCTGGCCGGCCCCTTCAGGGTAAGATATCCTTGATCTCCGATCACCCGGACGCGGACCGTCACCTCCCTGGAACCGGTAATATACCCCTGCCGGCACGCCCGCCCGCTGTCCGCCGATTCACGCCAGCCGTCGGAAACCACCAGGAATTTTCTTTCGATCTCCTGTTTCATAAACAAATCCTTGCTTTCATGTTCCTGTTCATGGATTTTTAGCGCAACTGATATTGAATGAAAGGAATTAAATGAAACCTGCGTTGATTGTTGCTCTCGATGTTCCCTCTGTGAACGAGATGGAAGCGGTTCTAAACCGGCTCCCCGACTCCATCGAATGGTACAAAATCGGTCTCGAACTGTTTTGCGCCGAGGGCCCGGCCATCCTGAATCCGTTAAAAAAACGGAATAAAAAAATCTTTCTGGATCTCAAGCTTCACGACATCCCCCGCACGGTCGCCAATGCGGTGAAAACCGCCGCCAGCCACGGAGTCCAGTTGATGACTGTTCATGCCATCGGCGGACGGGCGATGCTGGAAGCCGCCGCCGAGGCCGCGCGCGAATGCGCAAATCCGCCCAAACTGGTTGCCGTAACCACCCTGACCAGCCTTTCGCAGGAGGATTTTATCGATCTGGGAATCGGGCGCAGTTTATCGGATCAGGCGTTGTCTCTGGGCGAACTGGCCGTCTCTTCAGGAATTGACGGCCTGGTCACCAGCGCACATGAGGCGGGCGCACTGCGAAAAAAATTCCCCGGCGCACTGCTGGTTACACCGGGAATCCGAATGCCGGAAGGTGACATCGGAGACCAGAAACGGGTTGCGACACCAGCGTTTGCAGTACAGCAGGGGGCCACACATCTGGTCGTGGGGCGCCCGATTCTTCAGGCCGCCGATCCGGCATCCGCAACCGCCGCCATTTTCTCAGACATGAAAAACGCCCCGTGAATCCGGAGCGTTTTTTCAGGATATTTTCATAAGAAAGATCCGCAGACCGCTGACATTCATTTCTTCTCGGCCAGAGTCAGCTTCTTGCCGGACTGAAGCCACTGCTGCAGAACAATTTTGCAGTATTTACTTTTGGAAATATGCATAGAATCCGCCCGTTTTTCCAGCTCTTCCGCCATCCCCTTCGCCATGTTGATTCCAATCGTCTTCGTTCCCTTTCCTATTGGATTCGTCGCCATACCAGCACCTCCCTTTCTTTTTGTTGGCTTTACGGTACAAGAAAAGATGAAAATAATCAACATTGTTTTTCCAAAGAAAATCAACCGCTTGTAATGTTCTTGTGATCCGCCCGGAAGCCCCGCTGATCCGGCAGGGCGAAACGGCATCGTCGGATTTGCCTTCGTCCGCATTGTTTTTTTCCGTGTAAATCGGCCGGCATCGTGATTAACTCTGCGGCCTGACTTTCAACCCTTTAACAAAAACCGGTGATAAAGATGATCAGTACCATTCTAAAAAAAGTTTTCGGATCGAAGAACGAGCGTGATATAAAAAAAATGGCGCCGCTCATTCAGCAGATCAACAGGCTGGAGGAACAGTATCAAAAACTGTTTGAAGACCAGCTCAAAACCAAAACCGCCGAATTGAAGGAGCGGGTTGCGCGGGGCGAAACGCTGGAGGCCATTCTGCCCGAAGCCTTCGCCGTGGTGAAAAACGCCTGCCGCCGCCTGTGCGGCACAACGGTCCATGTCTGCGGCCACGATCTGGTCTGGGACATGATTCCGTTCGATGTGCAGTTGATTGGCGGGATCAGTCTGCATCAGGGCAAAATCGCTGAAATGATGACCGGAGAGGGAAAAACCCTCGTGGCGACCATGCCGGTTTATCTCAACGCGCTGGCGGGCCGCGGAGTTCACGTGGTAACCACGAATGACTTTCTGGCGGAACGCGACTCCACCTGGATGGGCCATGTTTATCAGTATCTCGGGCTGACAGTCGGCTGTCTCAAGGGGCAGATGCCCCCATGGGAGCGGCGCCGGCAGTATGATTGCGACATCACTTACGGCACCAACAGCGAATTCGGCTTTGATTATCTGCGCGACAACATGGCCATGCGCGCCGAAGACATGGTGCAGCAGCGCGGCCATTTCTACGCGATCATCGACGAAATCGACTCCATCCTGATCGACGAGGCCCGCACCCCGCTGATTATTTCCGGCCCCGCGCCCTATTCCGCCGACGAACAGTACCGCTCGCTGAACGATACCGTCTTCCGGCTGGTCCGCCGCCAGCAGGAAATTTGCTCGAAGCTGATCAGTGAAGCCAAAGAGCTGCTCGAAAAAGGCGACAAAGATGCCGCCCAGCTCCGCCTCTATCAGGTCAACCAGGGAATGCCGAAAAACAAACAACTGGCCAAGATGATCGAAGAGCCCGCCGCCCGCCGTCTGCTGGAGCAGGTTAACAACATGATGATTACCGACACCTACAAAGAGCAGGCCCGCGAACTCCGCGAAGAACTGTTCTTTACTGTGGACGAAAAGGGCCATGACGCGGGTCTGACCGACAAGGGCTGCGAAACGATCTGCCCCGAAAATCCGGAGTCATTTGTAATGCCTGATCTGGCCACCGCGCTCTCCGAGCTCGAAGGGCGCGTCGGCCTCGCTCCGGAGGAAAAAATTGTGCTTCGCCAGCAGCTTCAGGACGATTTCGCCAATCGCAGCGAACGTATTCACGCGGTCAATCAGTTGATTCGCGCCCACTGCATTTATGAAAAAGATGTGGAATATGTTGTGCAGGACAATCAGGTGATCATCGTGGATACCTTTACCGGGCGCCTGATGTCGGGCCGCCGCTGGAGCGATGGACTCCATCAGGCGGTTGAAGCCAAAGAAGGCGTTAAAATCGAGCGTGAAACGCAAACGCTCGCGACCATCACCATTCAGAACTATTTCCGCATGTACAAAAAACTCAGCGGCATGACCGGCACCGCCGAGACCGAGGCGAGCGAATTTCATGAAATTTATAAACTCGACGTAATGGTCATTCCGACCAACCGCCCGATCCGCCGCGTGGACATTAACGATCAGATTTACAAAACCAAACGCGAAAAATATAACGCTGTCATCAATCAAATTAAAGAATGCCACACGCGGAAACAGCCGGTACTGGTCGGTACAGCCACAGTCGAAACCTCCGAAGTCATCAGCCGCATGCTTGACCGCCAGGGGATTCCGCACAACGTGCTCAACGCCAACAACCACGCCCGGGACGCGGAACTCGTTTCGCTGGCCGGACAACCCGGATCCATCACCATCGCCACCAATATGGCCGGACGCGGAACCGACATTAAGCTCGGCAAAGAGGTGGTCTGGCTCAATCGGGACCAAATTCAGAATAAATCGCTTGAGCTGAATGTGATACCGGAAGGTGAAAAAGCGACGCTTAAAAAACTGCTGACCGACCGGCCGTGCGGCCTCTACGTCATCGGCTCCGAACGCCACGAGTCGCGCCGCATCGACCGCCAGTTGCGCGGGCGCTGCGCGCGCCAGGGCGACCCCGGCCTCTCCCGCTTCTACGTTTCGCTCGAAGACGATCTGATGCGCCTGTTCGGTTCAGACCGGATCGCGGGCATCATGGAAAAACTCGGCATCGAAGAGGGGGAAGTGCTCGAACATCCCTGGCTGAACAAATCAATTGAAAAAGCGCAGCAGCGTGTTGAAGAAATGAACTTCGGCATTCGCAAAAACACCTTGAAATATGACGACGTGATGAACCAGCAGCGCGAAATCATCTATGGATTCCGCCAGACGGTTCTGCGCAGCGAAAATCCGCGTGAAGAACTGTATGATATTATCACCGACATCATCGGCTCAAATGCCGCCGCGCCGGTCGAGGAGTTTGTCGCCTGGGCCAACATCACCTTTCCGATCGGCCTGCGCGTACCCGATATCCCGATTGAATTGACCGAAGAAG
>JALOTS010000057.1 GCA_025457785.1 Pontiellaceae bacterium
CACGACAAACTCGTCGCGCTCAAGGACAAACTGCGCAAGGACACCGAACTCGGACCGCGTGTATTCGAGTACCGCCTCGGCTGGGATGCCGCCGCCGGTAAAGTCACCGGACTGGAAGCCTTCGAACAACTGGTCTTCGATAAACTCTGGGCTGTCATTGACGAAGAGACCCGTGCGGATGCATCCAAAGTCCCGCCGACATGGGAAGAACAGGAACGCTCGGCCCTCGCTGAATTTGTCGAACACCGCAGCCGTATCTTCGTCGGGCGGGAAGATGTCATAAAGCAACTTCTGACGATTGCCCGCTCGCCGACCAGCGAACCGAAGGACAGCACACTCCGGGGCGCCTGCGTGACCGGTTCTCCGGGGTCTGGAAAAAGCGCGGTATTTGCCAAGCTCTACCGCGAACTGGAACCAAATGACCGCGAAACCCTGCTGCTGGCCAATGCGGCAGGCGGCACCCGGCTCGGAGCGAGCGTCGATGCCATGCTGCGCCGCTGGATCGTGGAGCTGTCCACCGCCGCCGGAACAGCCAATCCGCTGCCGGAACCGCGCCGGACGATGTCGAGGCCGCGTTCTATTCGCTGCTGCGGCAGGTCTCGGCAAAACGCCGGGTGGTGGTCCTGCTCGACGCGCTCGACCAGTTCGAGCCGACCCCGCGCGGGCGGCATCTCACCTGGTTTAAACCGCCGCAATGGCCCTCCAATGCCCGGATGATTGCCACCGGCCTGCCCTGCCCGGCGGGTAAAGTCCTTTCCAAATCGGCGGGCATTGAAGAGGTCGAACTGCCGCAGCTTACGGCTGCCGATGCCGCCGGAATCGGGAAACAGGTCTGGGGTCTTTACCATCGGGAAATCAATCCCGCCGTGCTCCGCGTGCTGATCGAAAAAAAACTGCCCGACGGAAAACCCGCCTGCGGCAACCCGCTCTGGCTCACCCTCGCTCTCGAACAGTTAAACCTGCTCGATGCCGACGACTTTGCCCGCGCCGAACGCGACTTTACCGGTTCGCCAACCGAGCGGATGACCGCCCTGTTAATTGATACGGCTAAACGCATGCCGCCGGACATCGGCGGACTCTACGGCTGGCTGCTCGAACAGAACGAAAAGGCGTTTGGTGCCGCCAACACACGCGGATTCGCCACGGCCATCGCCCTCAGCCGCTCCGGCTGGCGCGAAACCGACCTCATCGCCCTCGTCCCCCGCCTCGCACCGTTTTTCAATCAACAATCGGCAACCGAGACGACGTCGAGCTGGGCACCGCGAGAGCGGGGCAACGAAGTGGCACTCAACAATCAGCAATTCACCGACCTCGGCCTCGCGACCCTGCGGCGCGGATTCCGCGCCCACATCGTCCGGCGCGGCGAAAACGGCCAGCTCGACTTCTTTCACGCCCAGATGCGCCGGGCCATGCTCGACCGCTGCGTGCCAAACGAAAAGACCCGACAGGCTCTCCACGCCGCTATCAGCGACTATCTCGAAACCCTGCCTGCAGGCGACCCGCTGATCCGGCTCGAACGGATGGGCCAACCGATCGGCGAACACAATACCCTGCGCGCAGGGCGCTACTACGCCACGCTAAAAGCCAATGCCGAATCAGCCACCGAACGCCTGGGTGCCACCTGGGCACTGGTGGATTGGATCGCCGAGGGTGAATCGAAAGACAAAGAGAACCCAAATCTCGCCTGGATCACCGCCTGGCTGGACTCTGCCGGTCTAACCTCCGACGAAGTATATCGCCTCACCTATAACTTCCAATTCGGCCTGTTCATACGGATGGAAAATGATCTTGGATTAAGGGCGCGTCTGCAACTCGTTGCAGCCGCGCGATCCGCTTTGCAACGTCTGTCGGCGGCCGATCCCTCCAACGCAGGCTGGCAGCGCGACCTCTCCGTCAGTTACGACCGGATTGGCGACGTGCTGCGCGCTCAGGGCGATTTGGCCGGGGCTCTCAATGCCTACCGCGATTCGCTCGCGGTGGCTCAGCGCCTGGCGGCGGCCGATCCCTCCAACGCCGAATGGCAGCGGGATCTCTTCATTAGTTATGCGAAATTTGCTCAGGTTTCGGCATCAACCAATCCCGCCGAATCCCATCAATGGTGGCGTAAATGCTACGAACAGATTTTGTCGATGAAACAGCGCGGCATCCTCGCCCCATCAGATGAACGGTTGCTCGCAATAGCCCAGCAGAAAGCGGGGATGTGAGGACGGGGGACGGAAGACGGAGGTCAGAGGACAGAGGTCGGAGGTCAGGAGGCAGGGGACAGGGATCAGGAGGCAGGGGACAGAGGTCAGGAGTCAGGGGTCAGAGGTCAGAAGACAGAGGACGGAAGACGGAGGTCAGGAGTCAGAAGGCAGGAGTCAGAGGTCAGGGGTCAGGGATCAGGAGGCAGAGGTCAGGAGTCAGAAGGCAGGAGTCAGAGGTCAGGAGTCAGGAGTCAGAAAGGATGGAACAGATGAGCATATTGGATGAGAACTTTATTAAGCAGCAGATCGAAGCCTATACAACGGAACGTCCGCACTATGTATGTTATGCCGAGACGTTGGAAAAAATCTTTAAAACCGCCTGCAAGCTGTCCGTGCCGACGGCGATTGTTCAAAGCCGCGCCAAGGATGTTTCGAGTTTTGCCGAAAAATGCGTGCGCAAGGCGGCCAAATACAAAGATCCGGTGCACGACTTCACCGATCTGTGCGGGGCGCGGATTATCGTCCAGACGCTTCAGCAGGTGAAGGCCGTCCGGCAGTATATCGAGGCGAATTTCCAAATCTGGGAAACCGACGATAAAGGGCTGCTGCTCAAGGACGATACCTTCGGCTACCGGGACATGCATTATATTATTTCCCTGCGGACGGACCGCGATCCCGGCATCCCGAAGAAGGATTTGAAAAAAATCGGTGATCGCAAGGCGGAGGTGCAGATCCGCACCTGTGTTCAGCACGCCTGGGCCGATACGCTGCACGACCGGATGTATAAAACAAAGCTGCGCCTTTCGCCGGAAACCAAACGCGACAGCGCCCTGCTGGCGGCGATGATGGAGGAGGGCGACCGCAATTTCGACCAGTTGGCTGAACAGGTGGACGGGATGCTGGCCAATTATACGGCCCATGCGGATCGCGAGGCTGTGAAAAACGAGATCGAAACCCAGCAAACGATTCTGGCGAACGAGCCCAAAGCGGAGAAGAAACCGGCATTGGCGCTGAATCTGGCGCGGTTGATCGCCGGTTCCGAAGGCAAATTCGATCAGGTGATTACATTGCTCGCGCCATACGCAGCGGTACAGGATCCGCTCCGGTTTGAGATTCTGTTGGAACTGGGCCACGCCCGCTGTAGGCAGCATTACCGGAACCCGAAAGGTGCGGAATTCCGCCAGGGTCAACGGGACCTCGAGCAGGTGGTGGAGCATTATGCCGTCGGCGACCTGAAAACCGTGCCGGACGCGAGAAAACGGCGCGGATTGCTGGCCCGGGCATTAACCCGGCTGGGGTGGTCGCGGACGCGTGTAGAGGGTGAAGAAGTACAGGCATTGGACTGCTACCGGGGTGCGCTCGCATGTGAGCCGTCGAATCCGTATTATCTGGCCGATGTCCTGAGCTTTGAGATCAATTTCGGTCACTTGAAGGAACTGCCCGCGAGTACACAGATTGCCATTGGCGAGGCCGCAAAAACCTGCCGGCAGCACGCGCTGGCCGGCATCGAAATGCCGTATGCCTGCTTCACCGCCGGACGGCTGAATCTGCTGCTCGGACGTACAGAGGAGGCACTGGCGCAGTATGCACGGGCAATCGCCCACTGCCGATCCGAAACGGCCAGCATCCCCTGCGACGTGCTGGAAACCGAAATGGCATGGCTGGAGCGCGTGAACTATGATCGCCAAATGCCGGAACCCCATCAGTGGGTGATGGAGTTATTACGTCTGGCGGCCTGCCTGAAACCGGCGTGTATAGGTCAAAAAAAGCCCGTATCGACCATCCCTCTGCCCGTCATGGATGCCCCGGTAATGATTGCGGCGGGCGGGGCGGCATCGTTGGGATCTGATGGCAAAACTACAGCGGATGTATTACTGGAGCATGGTCTACGCAACTTTAAAGGCACGGTCATTTCCGGCGGCACGACCGTCGGTATTCCCGGTTGTGTGGGGGCTATTGCTAAGAAACTGGGCAAAAAAAACAGACAGTTCCGGCTGCTGGGCTATGCGCCCAAGGCGCTCCCTGCCGATGCGCCGCACGACAGGCGCTACGATGAAATTATTCATGTCGGTGAGAGTAAATTCTCCGCCGTGCAGATTCTGCGCAACTGGGCCGACATCTTCGCGGCGGACATTGATCCCAAGTCGGTCTATCTGGTGGGCATCGGCGGCGGCCCCGTAAGCGCCATCGAGTATCGTATCGCCCTCGCCATGGGCGCTTCCGTTGGAATCGTTAGCGGAACCGGCGGCAGCGCCGATGAACTATGCAGCGATGCGCTCTGGGCGGGACAAAAAAATCTCTTTCCCCTGCCTTGCGATCCCCAGACCGTTCGCGCGTTTCTGATTCCACCCTCCGAAATGCTCAGCAAAAATGAACTGCTGGACATGGCGCAGGAATTCCATCTTCGTTATGTAGCCGACAGCACGAGCAAATTGCCGGCGAATATGAAACCGTGGCCGAAACTGGCTGAGACCTACAAAACCGCCAACCTCGAACAGGCGCGTTATTCGGTCGATATTCTGAAGTCTGTCGGTTTCGGTGTGCGGCGCGTGACGGGCACCCCTGTCATCTTCACCGACTTCTCGGATAAGGAATTGGCGCTGATGGCCGAGATGGAGCATGGGCGATGGAACGTCGAGCGACTGCATGACGGCTGGCGCTACAGCAAAGACCGCAATGACGACCTTAGGCTCCACAACAACCTCGTGCCGTGGATCGATCACGCCTTGGACGATGTCCGCTATTACGACCTCAACTCCGTCAAGAAATTCCCCGAAATCCTCGCCAAAGCCGGGCTGGAGGTGTATCGAAAGTAGCACACCGAACAAAGGAATCCACATGAATCCAGAAGAACAAGCTGAAGTGCCCGCATCTGCAAACCAGAACCGCCGCATCCGTGTATTCGTTTCATCAACGTTCCGTGACATGGTCGAGGATCGGAATGCTTTGATGACGCATTGCTGGCCGGAACTACGGCGGTTTTGCCGAGAGCGGCAGGTGGAACTGGTGGAGGTGGATTTACGCTGGGGTATTGCCGAGGAGCAAAGCACGCGCAAGGAAACACTCAAGCTCTGCCTCGACGAAATCCGCGCCTGCCGCCCGTTCTTCATCGGCCTGTTGGGCGAGCGTTACGGCTGGGTGCCGGGCGACGATGCGTTCACCGCCGATCTTAAGGAAGAACAGCCTTGGCTCAAGGACCTCCACGGCAGGAGCGTCACCGAACTGGAAATCCTCCACGGCGTGCTCAGAAATCCAAAAATGGCCGGGCGCGCATTTTTCTATTTCCGTGATCCGTCGTTCAAAAAAGGCGAGGCGGATTTTGCTTCTGAAAACGAAGACTCAAAGAAGAAGCAGGAAACGCTCAAGACGCTCATCGAGCAAACGTGCAATTCAAAGAAAATCCCGCTTCGCAAAGATTATCCCGACCCGCAGGCACTCGCGAAAATAGTCCTCGAAGACCTGATGACAGCCATCGAGTTGCAGTTCCCGAAAGGCAGCGAGCCAGACCCGCTCACGAAGGAGGCGCGGGATCACGAGGCGTTTGCGGAAATCCGTCGCCGCACCTACATAGGCCGACCGGATTATTTCGAGGCGCTGGATCGCCATGCGGCGGGTGATGGCGGGCCGCTGGTGCTGCTGGGCGACTCCGGCAGCGGCAAGTCTGCGTTGCTGGCGAACTGGGTTGAGCGCTGGCGCAAGGCGAATCCGAACGACTTCATCTTCCAGCACTACATCGGCGGCACGCCCGACAGCGCGGATCACTGGCGGCTGATGACGCGGCTCATCGCCGAGATCAAACGCTGGGCCGATGATCCGGAGGAAATGCCGAAATCACACGACGACATGCTGCGAGACTTTCCCGTCTGGCTGGCGAAGGCGCGGATCAGGGCGGAGCGTCAGGGCGTGCGGTTCATCATCATCCTCGACGCGCTCAATCAACTGGAAGAGGCCGATCACGCCCGGCTGCTCGGCTGGCTGCCCGCGCATCCGTTCTCCGGCCGGCTCCGGCTGATTGTCTCCACGCTGCCGGGCGACACGCTCAAAGCGGTGGAGGATCGCGGATGGACTTCGCTTCGCATCCAGCCGCTCGCCGTTGACGAACGCCGCCGGATGATCGCGGACTATCTCGCCCGCTTCGGCAAGAAACTCGATGCGCCCCGTCTCGAACGTCTCGCCGCCGCGTCCGCCGCAGACAATCCGCTTTATCTGAAAATCCTGCTGGACGAACTGCGCGTAACGGGCACGTACGACCGGCTGGATGAACGTCTCGGCGAGTATCTGGCCGCGCCGGACATCCCGTCGCTGCTGCATAAGGTGCTGGAACGTTACGAGCGCGACTACGAGCGCGACCGCCCCGAACTGGTTGGCGAGGCGTTGGGCCTGATCTGGGCCGCGCGCCGGGGCCTGACGGAAACAGAACTCCTTGAACTTCTTGGCCCTCGCAGCCCATCGGCAATCGGCCATTCGCTATCCGTTTCTCCCGTCCCTCAATCTACAATCGGCAATCGCAAATCGGAAATTAGTCGGCTGCCGCTGGCCACATGGTCACCGTTACGCGCGGCCCTGGAAGAAGGTCTCGTGGATCGCGGCGGTATCCTGAACTTCGCCCACGACTTCCTGCGCACTGCGGTCGAGGTTGCATACGCATGCTGCAAGGATAAAAAGAGACAGTACACTCTGAAGCTGGCCGAATATTTTGAGCGGATAAATGCCCCCACAGAACGAAAACTGATTGAACTCCCAACATTATATTGCAAATTGGAACAATGGAACAGACTGAAGGGCCTTCTATCTGACATCCCGACGTTCCTCACACTGCGCTCAAGCGAAGAATGGAATCAAGAGCTTCATACATATTGGACCCTTCTGCGCTTACATTATGACGCTGCGGAAGTCTATCGCAATGTGCTCGCCCCAATAGACCCCCAAAACCTCGGCATGTATAGAATGTCCATAGTGCTTACAGAAGTTGCGAATTTCCTTAGCGAAAGAGGAGACTCATCTTCCGCTGAGCCTATGTATGTACAGGCACTGCGGACATTTGAAGCCACAAACGAGCCAGAAGATATGACTCGAGCAGCCGTAATTAACAACCTTGCCTGTTTTTACGTGGTTACAGGACGGGCTACCGAAGCAGAGCCGCTCCTAAGAAACGCCCTTGATATTAATGAACATTTTGCAACGAACCAGCTTTCGCACGCAAAAGCTCTCGCAAATCTTGGCGATCTCCTGGTGAACCAGAATCGGCCACACGAGGCCGAGCCTTTGATTCGGAAAGCTCTCTTAATTGAAGAACATATTCTTGGCTCACACCATCCGAGTATTGCAACTACATTAAATGGTCTCGCGCAATTGCTGATAATCACAAATCGACAAACAGAAGCCGAAGAATTACTCAAGCGTGCGCTCGCAATTCAAGTGGAACGCAATGGCTCGGAACATCCAGAAGTTGCTCGTGCCCTACACAACCTTGCCGTATATTTATCTGCCATCGGTCGGATGGTCGAGGCTCATGAGTTGTTCAGACGCGGACTGGCAATAGTCAGCAGAACTTTCGGGGCGAGCAGTCCAATATGCGCCAGCTTCAATGAAGGCATCCGTTTTGTTGTCGAAACAACAGCGAAACTGCGTAATCGTGAATCTTCTCTATCGCTGGCATTGCGCAATAAAAAGGCCCAGCCGTGGAAGTGCGACAAAGACATGATCGATCTATCGTTTCGGCTCGCAAAAGTGTGTTGCGATCTCGGCCGTCCATCAGAGGGCGATGTACTTGTGGACCAGTTACTGTCACAGTACGAGGAACAACACGCGCATGACGACGACATAATCGTGGATATTCTGGAGAATGTTGTAACACTCTACTATCGTAGCAATAGACTTCGATTGTCTGAGCCCATTTTACAGCGAACACTCGCAATCGCTGTAGCACAATGTAGCTCCGCCGATAATCAGATTGGTTTTGCGATTTATCAATTGGCTATAGCTTTACGCAAAACCGGGCATTTGGATGATTCTGAAACCATGTACAGACAAATCATTTCACTTTCCGGACAACACGGTAGTGCAAGTACATCCAATATAGCGTGTGCAATGCATGGTTTAGCCTTGACTCTAGACGCGATGAACCGCTTGAAAGAAGCAGAAGAGTTGTTTCGGAAGTCGATACAACTTCTTGAGGAAAGCTATGGGCACGATCACGTTCATGTCGCAGCGCCTTTGAGTGGCTTGGGAATATTACTCGTCGAAAGCAATCGGCTCACAGAAGCAAAACCCATATTGTCACGAGCTCTTGCTATTGAAATGAAGGCCCATGGAGATGAACACCCAGATGTGGCATCCGTGATAAACAATCTTGGGATGTTGTTTGTTGCTGCAGGGCAACCCCAAGAAGGAGCCACTATGTATGAAAGAGCACTGAGAATACTCACTACCTCATCTAAACGTGGCGAATGCTCGAAAGAGCAACTCAGAACAACTGCGGGTAATTATGCTTACGCACTACAGTTGTCCGGTGTGCCGGAGAGCGAAGTTAGCGTGAAGGTACACTCCGCTCTTGAGGGAAGTGAAGGCGTAAACTGTTAAAAGAAGGAGATGGATACGTATGATAGAACTTGAAGTTATAGACAAGATGGGGAGTGCTCAACGCCTTATATCGAGAGGAAAGCTCGCGGAGGCGGTTGCTATCATCGATGCGGTGGTATCATGGTATTCGGAACATTCTCATGCCATGTCGGAGATAGAGAAAATGGAACTGTTAGGCGGTACGGCAGATCTATACTGCCGAGCAGATAAGGCAGAGAAGGAAATTCCATTATGGGAAGAGCTATGTAGAGTCGCCGAAAGCGAGCTGTCGAGACTCGGTCTCATGGCCTCCGATGAAGATGTTCTGAGGACGGGATTTGATTTTATCCGTTTGGGACGCGCATATCGAAAACAGGGGAGAACATTCAAAGCGAGGGGAGAGTTTGGGCGCGCCGCAGAATTTCTTGCAGAGTTAAAAATCGATTTGGATATAGACCGATTGCTCTCCAGTGACGATCAAGTGTTAGTTGGCATGCACAATGGACAGAAGATGGTTGTGAACTGATCATGCTGCTTGCGGCGAATTACGCCATGCTTTCGGAAGTTCCAATGATTGGAAGTTCGCCTGTGGGGCGTTTCCAAGAAAAGGGGTCAGTCCGCCTAATTCGTCATTTTTAGATTGAGCGTTGCTTTGCTCTCTGCGAGGAAAAGGGGTCAGTCCGCCTAATTCGTCATTTTTAGATTGAGCGTTGCATTGCTCTCTGCTTTACTTTGGTGCATGGCAAGAAAACCGAGAGTTGAATTTGAGGGAGCGACCTATCATGTAATGTGCCGGGGGGATCGCCAGGAGGCGATTTTCAAGGATGAGCGTGATCAGGAGATTTTTCTGGATACGCTGGATGAGGTTTGCGTACGTAATGGCTGGCTGGTTCACGCCTTTGTCCTGATGAAAAACCATTATCACCTGTTGCTTGAAACCCCGGAAGCCAATCTGGTGGATGGCATGCGCTGGTTTCAGGGGACATATACGCAGCGGTTTAATATTCGTCATCAGGAATGGGGCCATCTGTTTCAAGGGCGGTATAAATCGTTGCTGGTCGATGAGGGGACGTATTTCAGGGCGGTTGCCGATTATATTCACCTGAATCCGGCCCGTGCGCATTGTTTTGATTTGGAAACGGGGCGGTTGACGGATTACAAGTGGAGCAGCTTTTGCGGATATATGCGCCCGGCTAAACGTCCGAAATTTTTGTCGGTGGAGCGCGTTT
>JALOTS010000329.1 GCA_025457785.1 Pontiellaceae bacterium
CAGGCCCTGCGAACCGCTGAACTTGAATGCGCCGTGCGACGTGCCGATCGCGCAGGCCAGACTGTCGCAACCGCTGCGTTCGACAAATTCTTTGGCCTGCTCCGGATTGGTCAGTTTGGCATCGGCCTCACTGACGGAAACATGCTCTTCCACACCGCCGAGCTGTCCGAGTTCCGCTTCAACCACCAGCCCCTTGGCGTGTGCGGCATCCGCAACCCGTTTGGTAATGGCAATGTTTTCGTCAAACGCGGCGTGACTGGCATCAATCATGACGGAGCTGTAGAAACCGCTGTCAATGCAGTCCATGCAGGTTTTTTCATCGCCGTGGTCGAGATGCACCGCAAAGACGGCATCCGGGAAAATCTCGTCCGCCGCACGCAGCATGGCTTCAAGCATCCGTTTGTCGGTGTAACTGCGGGCGCCCTTGGAAAGCTGAACGATAAACGGCGCTTTGCTGTCCATGTTCCCTCGGAACAGGCCCATCACCTGCTCGGCGTTATTGATATTATAAGCGCCGACGGCGTATTTGCCGTAGGCATGCTTAAACAGTTCTTTTGTTGTTACGATCATAGTTTCTCCATTTGTTTTGAACCGCTGAAATTAACGGAACCCGCCTTTCTTCCGAAAGGACTTGTAAAAGGCGCCATCAAACAGATTTTTCACCGGTTTTTCCACACGAAACCGAAAATAAATTTTCCGGGCGGCCCGACCCCCGGAACCGCCGGAGAAAAAAAACGGCTTTCTTCCAGGGATTGGAAAAAAGCCGTTCCGGTGTCCGGAACAACGGTTACTCAACCAGATCAATCATTTGACTGATGGCATCGTTACTGCTGTTTCGCCTGCGTTCCTCAACTGCTTCACCTGCGGCATCCGCCGATTGCGGTTTCTGCGGTTTGGGCTGCTGGGAATTCGCTCCGCGATTCGGTCGCGGGCCGCGATCCCGGTCGCGGCGGTTGTTGTTGCCGCCGCGCGGAGGACGGCTGTTATTCGGGTTGTTTCCGCCGTTTGAATTTTCGCCCGGCTCGTTTCCATCTTCCAGCAGCTTACGGAACGTTGACACCCGTAACGTGGATCCGCCGGAGCGGATTACACGGTTTTCGAGTTCAACGTTTTCCGTGATCAGCACGCCGCTTGAGCCGGCCTGCTTCAATGCACTCATCAGTTCCTTGTCCAGTGCCGCGTCCGATGCGGCGTAACGCACCCGCACCTCTTCAACGACTTTGTTATGCGGCGCTTTATCCAGCGGCGCACCGACCAGCACGGCGGTGACTTGCAGTTTTTCGCGCTGCACAAAACGGGACAATGCACGCAGAATTTGAAGTTGCTGACGCGGCGCGGCACCTCCGCGCACACCTTTTGTTTTGAGTACGGCGGCTGTATCCACCACCAGTACGCTGTTTGCTTTTCCGAAGAGCCCCATGGTTCTTCCTTTCTCCAGGTTCGAGGTTGCTGCGCCGCCGTTTCAATCAGACAACAGAATGGACTGACGGCGCGTTTTATGAAGGCGGGGAAGTTACCGGAGCCTCGCCGCCGGAGCAAGCCCCGATTCACTCCGTTTTCAGATTCTTCACTCGAAGAATCCATCCGGTTCCCGCAAAACAGCAGATGGGCATACCCATTGAACGGGAATATGTTATGTAATAAACGGACCGCCGGAACCCGTCCGGATGGCTCCGGAGCGGCTCCGCTGTCCTGGAAAATCAGCGCAAACTTTTTGCGGTTTCCCTGATGTATTCGCTCAGTTTTCCGCGCAGATCATCCCGTTTCAGCGCAAACTCGATGTTGGTCTTGATGTAATCGAGTTTATTGCCGATGTCAAAGCGGCGGCCTTCAATCTGCCAGCCGTACATGGGGCGTTCCTGAACCATGGTGCGCATGGCATCAGTGAGTTGAATTTCATTGTTCTTGCCGGGTTTCGTTTCGACAAGGTAGTCGAAAATTTCCGGTGTGAAAATATAGCGTCCGGCAAAGACCATCCTTGACGGCTCGGTGCCCGGTTCAGGTTTTTCGATAAAATCGCGGACCCGGTAGAGCCGTTCCGTCTCCTGGTCTCCGGCCATCACGCCATAGCGTGACACCTTTTCTTCCGGAACCTCTTCCAGCGACACCACCGAGGCGTTTTTTTCGTTGTACACATCGATCAACTGCCGCGTGACCGGCCGGTCGGAAGAGGACTGCAGAATGGTATCGCCCAGCAGGAGCGCAAACGGTTCGTTGCCGACATGCGAGCGGGCGCACGCTACCGCATCGCCCAGCCCTTTCAGCTCCTTCTGCCAGACAAAACAGATATTCGCCATCGAAGAAATTTCCCGGACTTCTTTCAACAGAGCGTCTTTGTGCCTGGCCGCCAGTTCGGCTTCCAGTTCGAAATTCCGATCAAAGTATTCTTCGATCGACCGTTTGGACTTCCCGATCACCATCAGAATATCGGTAATACCGGAGGCCACCGCCTCCTCGACCACATAGTGAATCGTCGGCTTGTCCACGACCGGAAGCATTTCCTTCGGCTGCGATTTGGTTGCGGGCAGAAAACGGGAGCCGAAGCCCGCTGCCGGAATAACTGCTTTACGAATCATACCTCTTCCTTTCAAATGATGTGCGGTTTCAACACACGAATCCCCAGCGATTCCATGACACTGCAGAGATTCAGGAACATCTCCTCATCACGGAACGTGCCGATAATTGCTCCGCCGGATCCGGTGAACTTCGAACTGGCGCCGACCGAGCGCGCCGCCTCCGCCATCGCAATGTTGTTCGGGTGAA
>JALOTS010000058.1 GCA_025457785.1 Pontiellaceae bacterium
GAGTAGAACGGCCTGTATGGGCGTGTGGGCGTGTGGGAGTTGGGACGGGCGGCCTGTATGGGAGTGTGGGGGTTGGGGCGGAGACGGCAAGGTCGGAGGTCAGAGGGCGGAGGTCGGAGGACAGAGGGCGGAGGTCGGAGGACAGAGGGCGAAGGGCGGAAGACGGAGGGCGGAGGGCGGAGGTCAGAGGGCGGAGGACGGAGGTCGGAGGACAGAGGTCAAGGGCGGCGCTCCGTTGCCGCCGGTTCCGCAAAGAATTTTTGCAATATAATGCGGCACCGGACGTTTTATGAGTGCTCTGATTTCGCAGATCCGGTACTAAAAAAACGAAGACTCAAAGATTTCCACGAACCCAACGATAAAAAGTCGCAACCGGGATAAGCAATCGGGAGTATTTTGTCATAATAATTAAGGTCAGAATGATTTCTATTTCAGGGTGTTGGATTTTCTTTCATCATTCTGACCGTAATGATTCTGACACAAAAAGGCGGGGTTTGAGTAGAGAGAGACTTTTATGAAACAATGGATCGGTTTTTTTTTACTGGGTGCTGTTTTTGCGTTCTGCGGGGCGCAGGCCGTCCCGCCTCAGAGCCGCATCGACGGGCTGGTTCTTGCCAAACAGGCCGAAACCGGCTTTCCGCCGTCGGAACTCTGTACGGACGATGTGTTTATCCGCCGGGTTTTTCTGGATGTGATCGGAACGCTTCCGACGGCCAAAGAGGTTCGGGAGTTTTCAGCCAGTCCGAAGCCGGATAAACGGCGGCTGCTGATTGATTATGTTCTCGATCGGGAGGAGTTCGCTGCTTATCAGTCGCTTAAGTGGTGCGATCTGCTGCGGGTGAAATCGGAGTTTCCCGGCAATCTGTGGCCGAACGCCGTACAGGCCTATCAGCGCTGGGTGCGCGATGCGTTTCGCCAGAATATGCCCTACGACCGGTTCGCCCGCGCTTTACTGACAACCAGCGGGAGCAATTTCCGCGACCCGCCCGTTAATTTTTACCGCCCGTTTCAGGAGCGGACACCCCGTAAAATTCTGGATTCCGTTGCGCTGATTTTTATGGGAGTCCGGCTGGAGACCTCGGGCTGGACTGAGGAGCAGTTACAGGGGATGGATGCCTTTTTCGCCAAGGTGGCCTATAAGAAAACCGCCGAGTGGAAAGAGGAGATCGTTTATTCAGATCCCGAGAAGGTGTTGCTTAATCCGCAAACCAAGGAGCCGGTTCTGCCGACACCGATCGGCGGCGTTCCGCTTAAACTGGATCATTTTGCTGATCCGCGTGTCGCTTTTGCCGACTGGCTGACCGCGCCGGAAAATCCGTGGTTTGCCAAAGCCATCGCAAATCGAGTCTGGTTCTGGCTGATGGGGCGGGGGATCGTTCATGAAGCGGACGATATCCGGCCCGGCAATCCGCCGTGGAGTCCGGAGCTGCTGGCTTATCTGGAGAAGGAACTGGTTCAGAATAAATACGACCTGAAACATCTGTTCCGGCTGATTCTTAATTCTGCGACCTATCAGCGTTCGTCGGTTCCAACCTCTGGAAACGCGGCGGATGAGGCCGGTTTTTCGCATTACCGGGTGCGCCGTCTGGATGCCGAGGTGCTGATAGATGCGATTAATCAGATCACGGGAAGCGGAGAAGAGTATTCCAGCGCGATTCCCGAGCCGTTTACGTACATTCCGCCCAGTCAGCGGACGATTACTTTGGCCGACGGCAGTATCAAGTCGCCGTTTCTTGAGATGTTCGGACGGCCCGGACGGGACACCTCCCTTGAGTCGGACCGCAATAACAATCCGTCGGTTTTCCAAACTTTGCATCTGCTGAATTCCTCCCATATCCAGAATAAAATCATGAAGGGGTACCGGCTGCGTAAAATGGCGGATTCAATTCAGGGGAACCGGGAACGTGTTGTGCAGCTTTATTTGACGATTCTTTCGCGGATGCCGTCCGCCGGGGAGGAGAAGATTGCGCTCGGATATATTGAATCATCGGAACGTGCCGATGACGGGTTTTATGATGTGGCATGGGCTTTGATTAACAGCAGTGAATTTATTCTCAAACATTAGGAGTTAGCGCGGAAAAGCCGCAACCAAAGCAGCAACATGGAGAATTTGATCAGAATAATTAAGGACAGAATAATTAGGGTCAGAACCGAGACGCAGTCGAGTGGGCACCGTTATTGCGAGGCAGCGAAGCGGTAACCGAACCAAAGGCGAGCTGGGCTCCACGAATGTGGAGCAACGAAGTGGCAATAATGAGAGAGAATTTCACTGGAGTGGTTAAAAATTAGTCTGACCTAAATTATTCTGCTAAAAAAAGGGGATCGAGCGATGAGTGAAAAACCAGAGTTTTCGTTTTCGATGACGCGGCGAAACGCGCTGCGGCTCGGTCTGCTCGGCGCCGCCGGACTGCTGTTTTCAAACGGGCTGGTTAAGGCCGCTGAGGCAATCAGCCCGCTCAAGGCGAAGGCTAAGGCGGTGATTCAGGTGTGGCTGTGGGGCGGGCCGAGTCATCTCGACACCTTCGATCCGAAGCCCGATGCCGGGTATGACTACTGCGGGAAGTATGACAAACCGATCGAGACGAATGTGTCCGGGATTCTGATTTGTCAGGCTCTGCCGCTGCTGGCGAAGATGGCCGATAAATATTCGCTGTTGCGAGGCATGACTCATGGAAATAACGGCCACGAAACAGCCGCCTATATGGTTATGACCGGAACCAAGCCGGTTGACGGAGTGGTCAGTCCGTCCGTCGGTGCCGTGGTTTCGTATAAAAAGGGCTACAGCGCGGGCTACAGCGGTTTGATTCCTCCGTATGTAACGCTCACCAAGCCGCAGGGCCGGTTTTCCGAGGCGGGATTTCTGGGGTCAAAATACCAGCCGTTTGCCACCGGCGGCGACCCGGCCAAAACGCCCTTTGCCGTGGAAGGCGTTCCCGAACCTTGGAAAATAATCCGCTGATTGAATGGATGACCAGGAATCGGGAGGATGCCTATTCGCTGATTCTGGGCGAGGCGAAAAACACGTTTGATCTGTCGAAGGAGCCGGAGGCGCTGCGGACGGCGTACGGAAAGACAACCTTCGGCCAGTCCTGCCTTCAGGCCCGCAAGCTGGTTGAGGCGGGCGTGCCGTTTGTAACGATTAATGCGCCGGGGTGGGATACGCACAAAAAGCATTTTGAACTGATGACCCGCATGCTCAACGAACTGGACAAGGGGCTTTCCACGCTGCTGCAGGATCTGTCCGATCGCGGACTGCTGGACTCGACGATTGTCTGGTGCGGCGGAGAATTCGGGCGTACGCCGAAAGTGGACTGGGAAGCGCCGTGGAACGGCGGGCGCGGTCATTACGGCAAGGCGTTTTCTCATCTGATTGCCGGGGGCGGATTTAAGGGCGGGCAGGTGGTCGGTGTTACCAGCCCGCGCGGCGAAGAAGTTATTGAACGGCCCGTTTATCCGTGGGATCTGACGGCCAGTATCTATCAACAGCTCGGGATTGATCCGTTCGGAACGCTGCCGACACCCGACGGGAAAACGGCGTTTATTTCGCCGCTGGCCGATCGCAGTGTAAAAATCGAAAGCGGCGGTCTGCTGCGGGAGATTATGTAAATGAAAACAAAACCCGCACTCCTGTTTTTTTGTGTCGCGGCGTTTTTCTGTAACGCGGCGGTGCTTCCTCATATCGGGTTTGTTTATCCGGCTGGCGGACTTCCCGGCACAACCGTTACGGTTACGATCGGCGGGCAATATCTGAAAGATTTTTCAAACATCCACCTTTCCAGTGTGCCGGTGGCGGTTCGCTTGACCGATTACCTGCGCATCTACGATCGGCAGGAAATCAATCGAATCCGGCGGGTGAAAGAGACTCTGGAAGCGAAAATGGCCGAAGAAACAAACAGCGTCGTGAAGGCACAGATGCAACGACAGCTTGATTTGGTTGATCAGGAAATGATGATGGTCAATGAGATCAACCGCTCGAATAAAAAAAATCCGTCATTGGCCGCCAAAAAACAGTTTAATCCTCAAATCGCAGAACGCATCACGCTGGAGGTTGCTCTTCCGCAGGATGCTGTACCGGGCGACTGTGAATTGCGTGTAATCACAACCAACGGAATTTCCAATCCCTTGATGTTTCAGATTGGACAAATGCCGGAGGTTTTTGAAGCTGAACCGAACGATAAGCTGACCGCTCCCGAAGAATTACCGGTTCTGCCGGTGCTGGTGAACGGACAGATCATGCCCGGCGATATCGACTGTTTCCGGTTTGCCGCCCGCAAAGGACAAACCCTCGTTTTCCGCGCGGCGGCCCGCTCGCTGGTTCCGTATCTGGCCGATGCCGTCCCCGGCTGGTTTCAGGCCGTGCTGACGCTGTATGATGAGAAGGGCGGCGAGCTGGCTTACGATGATGACTTCCGCTTTGATCCCGACCCCGTGCTGATTTACACCGTTCCGGCAGACGGAAAATATGTTCTGTCGATCCGCGATTCGATTTTTCGCGGGCGCGAGGATTTTGTCTATCGCATATCCATCGGTGAAACTCCGTTTATTCAAAGCATTTTTCCTTTGGGCGGAATGGCGGATCGCGATGTCGAAGTTTGCCTTTCCGGCGTGAATCTTCCGGTTGAAAAAATGACACTCAAAACCGGATCTGACGCTCCGGGCCTGCTGCCCGTCTGTGTTGAAAAAAACGGGCAGCTTTCCAATGTCCGGAATTTCAGTGTATCACCTTTTCCGGACGGGCCGGAAGTTGAACCGAACAATCAGGTTTCACAGGCGCAGTCCGTGACGAAAAACAGCATCATCAACGGAACGATTGGTTTTTCCGGCGATCAGGACTGGTTTCGGTTCGAGGGACGTAAAGGAGAAAAGAAAACGATTGAAGTCTCCGCCCGGCGGCTGGGCTCTCCGCTCGATGCCCGCCTGATTCTGTTTAATGCGAAACAGGAGGCGCTCGCCTCGAATGACGATGCCGAAGATAAAGGCTGCGGTCTGCTTACACACCACGCCGATTCGCGGATCGACATCACGCTGCCTGAAAGCGGCACCTTTTTTGTGCGGCTCGACGATCTGCCGGGGAAGGGCGGCAGCGACTATGCCTACCGCCTGATGATCGGCGAAGAGCGGCCGGACTTTCAGTTGCGCATCGTTCCATCCAGTCTATGTGTTCCCCGCAGCGGAAGTGCTGTTGCAACTGTGCATGCCATCCGTACGGGCGGATTTACCAATGAAATTAATCTGTCCGTTGCCGATGCCCCGGATGGGATCGAACTGGAACGGGCCGTCATTCCGAATGGTGTCAATACAGCCCGGATCAGCATTGCCGCCAAAGCCGGCGCAAAAGAACAAATTCTGCCGCTTAAAATTACGGGAACCGCCGATTGCGGATCACAAATGAACCGCCGTATTGCTGTTCCGGCGGAAGACATGATGCAGGCGTTTCTTTATCGCCATTGGGTGCCGGCGCAGCAACTGCTCATCCGGGTCAGTGAGCCGGCGCCGGTGAATATCGTGTTGAGTTTTCCGAGGGAAGGCGTTTTCCATGCCCGTCCCGGCAGCGAAATCGTCATCAATGCCACGGTACGATGGAATTCCAAAGGACAGAAAGGCATTAAGCTGACGTTGTCAGAACCGCCCGAATGGCTGACGCTGAAAGAGAGCCGCCTCGGCGGAAAGGGCGGTGTGATCACGCTGGTGATCAGTCCGAATGCCGAACCGGGCAGTACCGCGACGGTTCTTCTCAACGGAGCCGTTCGTGTCGTAAAAAAGCCGGAAGACTCGGATTTCAATCCCGTGATGAAATTTTTGAACAATAAAGCAATTGAGTTTGCGATTGATGCGATTCCCATTCAAATTACCAATTGAAAGGATTCCCTTTGAGCAAGCGGATTTTAAGAACCGGTTGTGATGCCGATACGGCGACGCTTTGCCTTGCGTCGCACGCGGAGCATTGCATCACCGTGCAGTCCGGACAGGACATGAACGGCCTCCTCCGCAAAACCGCGGAAGAGTTCGGCGCCACCATCCTCAGTCAGTTTGTTTTTGCCGGAACCCGGCATTACGCCGAATTCAGCGCCGCGACGGAAAACGCGGGCTGGCCGGTGGTCTGGCTGCAGGGGGATGCCTGCAAAGACGGCGACAGCTATTCCATGCAGGCTGTAGCCGTTTCCGGCGTTACACCCCGTCCGGTCAAATTCGCGGGCCGCAATATCGGGTTTATTTACGAAGATTCGACCGCACGCTATTGCCGGCTGTACGGTATTCAGCCGGCGGACTTGTCCGCTTCCCGTACGGAACAGACCCTTTCGGTTTTCCAGACTGCGGAAACCGCGCTGAAAGAAAACGGTTTTTGTTTCACCGACACGGTCCGGACATGGATCTATCTCGACCGGCTGCTCGACTGGTATGCTGACTTTAACCGGGTTCGCACCGGATTCTTTGAAAAAACGGGGGTTTTTAACCGGATGGTTCCGGCCAGCACCGGAATCGGTGCCGGGAATCCTTTTGGCGCTGCCATCGTCATGGATGTTTTTGCCGTTCAACCCAGGACGGATGCGGTGAAAATATTCACCGTCGATTCACCGCTGCAAAATCCGGCTCTCGATTACAAGAGTTCATTCAGCCGCGCCGTTGAACTTGATTTTCCGACACACCGCACTCTGCTTGTTTCGGGAACGGCCAGCATTGACCCGCAGGGAAAGACGGTTCACCAGAACGATGTTGAAAAGCAGATCCGGCTCACCATGGACGTTGTAAAGGCTCTGCTGGTATCGCGCGGCATGGACTGGACTGATCTCTTTCGCGGTATCGCCTACTTCAAAGACATGGCCGACCTGCCCGTTTACCGGTGTATTGCGCAGGAACTGGGCATTCCGCGCTTTCCGCTGGCCGTCTCGCACGCCGATGTCTGCCGTGATGACCTCTTTTTCGAAATTGAAGTCGATGCCGTGCGGTTTTGTTAGGTTTTTTTAGACTGCAGCCGATTTTTGCATGGAGAAACAGCGGCCCCGCTGTCTGTGGTCGCCGGGGCTGGCGATTCTTCAAAAACAGATGCCGTTTCTATTCCGAAGCGGGCCTTCGTTATTTTTTTCGCAACAGGACGGTTTTTACGCCCGGTCCGGTCAGACGGGCGTTGAGTGCCAGCAGTTGGCCGTAATCTTCCGCCGGGATGATGGCGGGGTTGAGCTGGGCGGTTTGTTTGATGATGATCCACTGTTTTTCAGAGGAAACGGTTGTTTCCACGGTGCCGGCTCCGGCGGGCAGTTCGGTGCGGAACGCTTCCGGCAGGATGACCGGCTCCCATCCGGCGGGCAGGGTGATTTCATACAGGAACATTCTGCGGACGGGGTCTTCAATGCAGAAGGGATTTTCGCGGCGGCTGGTTTCCAGTCCAAGCAGATTGCCGAGCCCCTCCGGCAGAGTGAAGTACATCTGTTTGCCTTCGCAAACGGCGTATGCCGGAATGTTGGCCGAGAACTGATACTGCCCCGGATAATTGAAGGAGGTTTGCAGTTCGTTGGTGGTTTGGGCGGATTGTGAAAACTGCGCGAGCATGGTTTGATGTGCCCGTCGGAGTTTTTCAGGAGTGAACTGGGCAAATTTTTCGTGGAAATGTTCGAAGTCCGTTCCGAAGAAAGAAACCAGTTTGTTCAGTTCCAGACCGCCGGTTTCGGAGAGATGGAGTACAAAGCGGGTTTCCGTCGCATCCGGCAGTCCGGCTTGCGGTGCGCTGATCTTGCCGTTTTTTAAATCAATCGCGGGCCGTCCGCTGTGAGCCAGCGTGCCCGGTTCGGCGTATTGGCCGCTGTCGCCCAGATAGATTGTTTTTTTCTTTTCGCTGTTTACGGCAACCAGGACGGTTCCGAACCAGTCGCGCTGCAGCGTTTTTATCATCGGTTCGGCGGCGCCCGGGGCCTGCGGCAGGTCCGACGAGAGAATGAAGCGCGGTTTCAGTTCGGCGGCATCGAGCAGAGCGTAGAGCAGTACGGCGCGGTCCGTCGTGTTTCCGTAGCCTTCCGCCAGCGTCTGATCGGCCGGAGTAATCGATGAAAGAGGCAGGCCCGCCAGACCGGGGCCGACTTCGCGGATGGCGCGATCAACGAAGTCGCGGATGGCGGCAATCTTCTGCAAGCGGGTTTTCTGTTCTTGCGTCAGTTGTTGAGCCTTGATTGTAACGGCAGCTCGTTTTGCGGCCGCAGTGAGCAGTGTTTTTTCGAGCAGCGCAGCGTAGTCGCCGGTGTTTCCGCAGGAAAGCAGTACGAAGGGTTTAATGATCCATTCCGGAGGAAGATGACCTTCAGCCTGGATAACCGCAGAGGTTTGGGAAGTCCATTCATGGACGATTTGGTTGATTTTATGTGCAGTGCGCCGGCGGACCGTTGCCGGGTTGGAGTCACTGATTTTCAGATCCGTTTTGTAGGGCATTTCCACGCGGACGGTTTTACTGACAACCGGATTGTCGTCGGCAAAATATTCTTCGGTTGAGAAAAACGGAACGTTGCTGTACGTACAGCTTACCTGATAGTCGATCAGGCTGCCGACTTTCACCCCGGGCAGGTTGACCACCATGGTTTTTTCCGCCGGATAGCGCGGGGCGTCACTGGCCCATTGCGCATCCATGACGTTGATTTCTTTGCCGGGGTCAACGGGTTGTATTTTGCCGTCCGGCGAGGTGACGGTCGCGCTGTTCAGTACCATGTCCTGCATGGCGGGGTTGTAGGAAAACCGGAGGTCGGATAGCTGTTTTTTCCCGGCATAGGTGAGAACCTTTTGCTGAACGGTGCGTTCTTCTTTCCATGTGGTTGAGTTGTAAAGCGTGTAGCGAACGGTTTCGCTGAGGGTGATCCAGTCGGCCCCGGACGAAATGCGGCCGGGTTCCAGGATAATCCGCTTGCGGGCGTTGCGCTCCAAGGCTTCCATGTTTTGTTTGAGCGTCAGATATTGCTCCGGACTGAATTCGACCGTGCGCAGCAGGATGTCCGCACTGCTGATCAGCAGATCGTTGGTTGCGCTGACGGAGCGGCTGATATACAGCTCCGGCGTGTCGATGGTTTCATAGGTTGGCAGAAGGGCCGGGCGGATTCTGCTGTTACGCAAGCTGAGCCGGACGGTCTCCGAAACGCCGCAGGTTATATCCGTACAGAGCGGGAAGCGCCGGGTCTCAAGCCCAATGCCGTTTTGGATGAGCCACCAGAAAAAACCGAAGTTGTTGAACAGTGTCGGGACTTGCAGCAGGGAGTCATTCGCTCCGGCGGCCAGTGCGTTGCTCACTTCAAAATCGATTTCGACCGAGAGCGGCACCGTGGTGTCTTGGATGTTTTCCGGAGTGATTTTAAGGCGGGTCAGCCGCGCCGGACCGAGCGCCTGCTTGAGCGAGTCTTCAAAAGCCGACTCGCGATCATCGGGCTTGAGTCCGGCCATCCATCCGCGGTAGGCGCTGTCGTTGATTCCGTCGAATGAAAGAACCGCCTGGGCGGTGATGGTCTGTGTTTCGTCAAGCGAGGCATCGATAGCGATACGGAGCATGTTTTTTTCGGGGGGGGTGACGGGCGATGTTTTCAACGTTTCGCCCTCGGGCGAGGCGACCAGATAGCTGCGATATGAAAGATAGGCCGGCAGCAGGTCGCGGGTGTTTTCGTTGGTGGCATCCATTAACTGCCAACTGCCGTCTTCGTTGCGGACGGCGGTGATGGCGTGGTTAAACCACGATGTCGGCACATTCGGATCCAGTTTCGGGCCGACGTTGATCAGAACCGGGCAGGCTTCGAATCCGGCCAGTTTCAGCATGGAAACGAGCAGGGCGGCTTTGTCGCGGCAGACTCCGTAGCGGTTATCAAACGTCAGCGAAACATCGTGCGGCTCGTAACCGGGGGCTTCGTCTTCGATGGTGATCCCCATATAACGGATCTCCTGCGAAACAAAGCGGAAGATCGCTTCGATTTTTTGCTGGCGGTCGGTGAGTCCTTCTGTAAGTTCGCGCACCTTGGCTTCCATGGCCGGGTTGATTGCATCCAGCCGCGGTTTTGAAAGGTTCCAGTACCATTTCGAGAGGGTTTCCCAGTCGGGGATGGTACTGAGCAGCAGGCGTTGACAAACCGTATATGCTGCGGGCATTTTCGGTTCACCGAACAGTTGCGGCACATCGCGGATTTCCCATGTGTAGAGAATCCGGTCGCCGCGTGTTGCGGTCCGGTTGGTTACGGTGCCGGCGATTTCATCCTTGAGTTCAATGCGCACCGGCGGCAGGGCGGCGGGCGCATCCACTTCATACACGGCATGAATAACCGGAAAGGTTTCTTCGCCCGTAATCAGGTCCCCCCATGTGTTTGGAACAGGGACTTTCGTTTGGTCGCTTGCAACGGTGTAACGAAGCACGTCACCGATTTCCAGTCCCGGGATCGTCAGTCGGATGATTTTATAGTTGGGATCGTAAATATTGGCGGACATCTGCCCCTGTTCAATCGACTCGCGGCTTTGGGCGGTCAGGTCAATCGGAATAATCCGTCCGTCCGGTTTCACCACCTCTGCCCGCACGAAACGTGCCGTGCCGTACTTTTTGTCGTAAAAGGTGCTGACACTCGATTTTTCCTGACGGCCTTTTTCGGTCAGAATCTGATACGCTGTGTCGCTGAGAGAACGGTAGGTTCCATTCGTTTCATACCGGATTCTGGTTTGATTCTCAAGCAGCAGGATATCCGCATCCGGATAGTCCGCGGCGGCGCGGGTGAGGGTGGACAGTTGTTCGCGCGAAATCAGTTCCGCCGACAAATCAAGCTGTGCGCAGGCGAGACTGGCGCCCAATACGAGTAATCCGAGTAAAAACAGTTTTTTCATAAGACTCCGGTTTTTTAACAGGCGGACATCCTAGCGGCAGATTCCGTCCAATACAACCTTTGCGAACGGTTTCGATAAGATGTTGCATCCTGCGCCTGGATGTCCCGGATTTTTTTGTACAACCGGGGTTAAAACAAGGAGGTCATCATGCCGCTGATAAACATTCAGACACCGAGAGAAATCCCGTCCAGCGTGCTGGCCGGACTGTCTAAAATCGTAGCCGAAACGATCGGCAAACCGGAAACCTATGTCATGGTCAACTCATCCAGTGCCGACCTGATGATGGCCGGTTCTGCGGGCCATGCCGCGTTTGTGGAAGTCAAAAGCATCGGAGGGCTTACTCGCGAGGTAAATGAAAAGCTCGCTGACAAAATCTGCGGTCTGCTCGAAGCGAAGCTTCAGATTCCGCCGGAGCGGGTCTATCTGAACTTCACCGAGGTTCCTGCATCCCAATGGGGCTGGAACAGCTCGCTGTTCGGGTAAAGAGTTTTTTACCACGAAATACACTGAATACACGGAGGGGTTTTGATCCCTGAGTTCCTGTTATCCACTCGCACCTCTTTTTTTCGTGTGGTTCGTGTGTTTCGTGGTTAGCTTGTTATTCTCTTCGCGTAGTGTTTCGAGTCGCCCCATTCATTGAAGCCGATGGTTTCGCCGATGCCCTGAATGCGGCGGGTCAGACAACCCCGGCACATGGATGAATTTTCATCCAGGCACGGCTTGTTGTCGTAGAGCGTATAGCTGGCGCGATATTCGGTTTCTGTCACGTTGGGCATAATGACATTAGCACCGCATTTCAGTCCCATTTCGCGCCCGGTGTGTTCCAACGCCTGGAGCGCCGTGGCGGCGGCGATGTTGATGTCTTTGAGTACAATGCGTGTGACCGCAATCATTTTGAGTCCGAGCGTTAACGCGGCCTGTTTCTGTTTTTCCGTGTAAGGCGGAATTTCTTTGCCCAGCGGCGTGTCGCGGTGCGGGATATACGGCCCCATGCCGACCATGTCCACATCGATTTCCTTCATGAAAAGGATGTCATTGACCAGATCATCCGTCGTCTGTCCGGGAAGTCCCATCATGACCCCGGTGCCGACCTGATAGCCGGTTTTTTTAAGCAGAGCAAGACAGGTTTTGCGCGCCTCAAAATCGTGATCGGCCGGATGCAATGTGCGGTAGAGTTCCGGATTGGTCGTTTCGATGCGCAGCAGGTAGCGGTGCGCGCCCGCCTCGCGCCAGCGGCGGTAGGTTTCTTCGGTCTGTTCGCCGAGAGAAAGGGTGATGCCCAGTTTCCCGCCGGTTTCTTTTTTAACCCGTTTGAGCACCCGTTCAATTAGGTCGATATAGGCCGCATCTTGCCGTTCGCCGGACTGAATGACCGCCGATCCGTATTCGTTTTCAAAGGCCCAGACGGCTTCGCGCACGATTTCGTCTTCATCCATTTGGAAGCGTTCGACGTTGCGGTTGCTTTTGCGGATGCCGCAGTAGT
>JALOTS010000059.1 GCA_025457785.1 Pontiellaceae bacterium
AGCGATTCCTTTAGAAACATTCATCGTCAGTCTCCTTGAACATCCAGATTTAAATCCATCTTGAAAACCACCCGGACATTACCGGAAATTCCGCCGCATGAAATCATTAAATCCCGGATTTATGCCTATTGCCGGTTTTTCCAAAGACTGGAAACTTCCTTTTCATCCGGGCTGCGCGAAATTCCCTGCATGAACGAATCGGCAGAACATTTAACACAAAGTCACCAAGAGAGCCGAAGGTCACAAAATCAATGATTTGAACCACTTTATTATTTCCTCCGGAAATTATCCGTCGTTACGCCCGGGGCCAGAGAACTCAGGTTCCCACCCGTCGGAAACTACAGAATTTCTTTGAGGGCTTTGAGAACGGCACGGTTCTGGGCGGGCGTTCCGACGGTGATGCGAATCCATTCGGGCAGTCCGTAGCCGTCCATGGGACGCACAATCACCTTGCGCGTCTGCAGCGCCTTGAATACCTCGCGCCCATTGCCGGTTTTGACGAGTATAAAGTTGGCAAATGACGGCACAAACTCCAATCCCGTTCCGATCCTTGGAAACTCGCAGGCAAAAAGTTCCAACCCTTGGAAATTGGTTTTCCGGGTTTTTGCGAGATGCTTGTCGTCGTCAAGCGCGGCCAGCGCGGCGGCCATGCCCATAGCATTTACGTTGAACGGCTGGCGGGCGCGGTTGAGCAGGCCGATCAGCTTTTCGTGTCCGACGGCATAGCCGATGCGCAGTCCGGCCAGTCCGTAAGCTTTGGAAAAGGTGCGCAGAACAATAACGTTTTCCCTGCCCTTCTGAATCTCTTTGATCAGGTCGGGTTTTTGATCATCGGGCATATATTCCAAATAAGCTTCATCGAACACCGCCAGTACGTGCGCGGGCAGTTTTTTCAGAAAGGTTTTAATTTTCGCGGGAGCAACGATGGTTCCGGTTGGATTATTGGGATTGCAAATGATCACCATGCGCGTTTCGGGCGTAATCGCGGCGAGCATGGCATCGAGATCGTGCGCGAACTTTTTCATTGGTGCGGCGATGGCCTGCGAGTTGAAGAGTTTCGCAACAAGGCGGTAAACCACAAAGGCCCCTTCGCTCATGACGAGGTTTGTGTTCGGGCCGAGGTAAACGTGTCCGAGGAATTCAATCAGTTCGTTACTGCCGTTACCGAAAAGCAAGTTTTGCTGCTTTACACCGAGCTTCGCGGACAGCTTGTCCTTCAGATAAAAACAGCCGCCATCGGGATAACGGTGCATTTCGGTCACGGCGGCGGCCATCGCCTTCATCGCTTTCGGCGACGGGCCGAGCTCATTTTCGTTCGAAGCGACTTTGATGATTTCGGAAATATCATCAAACCCGAGTTCCCTCGCAACCTCTTCAATCGGTCTGCCCGGCTCATACACCGGTACACTCTGAATCCATTCATTCGGTTTCATAAAATTCCCTTTCCACTTTTTTCTAAAAATTCTTTTCCCTTGGCTGTCAAACGATACTTCTGCAAACGACTTGTCGGCTTTTCAGGAATGGTCATTTCGATCAGCTTCATGACAACAGCCGGTTGTTGATAGTGTTCACGAAAGTGTTTTTCATCTTTCAGCTCTAAAGCCTGTTGAATTTCCGTTCGGCTCATTTCCCCACGAACTATTCCCAGCATTCTGACCACTTCGGGGGTGACTTCGGGGGTGACTTCGGGGGTGACTTCGGGGGTGACTTGCGCGGCACCGCCCTTGACCCGCACGCCATCTTTGAGCTCCGGACGCCGAAAACTCAAGGTAATCCAGTCGTTCTCAACCTCAATACGGGGCTCTTCGGCTCCATAGCTTTGGCAAATGTCGCGAATGCGTTTGATGCCGGAACCGACGTGTTCGACCGCATTCATGCGGTAAAGCATGCCAAACAGAAGCGGATTGCGCGGCACGCTCTTTTTTCCGAGCAGTTCGGGTGTCATTCCGGCAGGCAGTCCGCCGGGGCTGACGATTTCAACTCGATCCTGAAATATGTAAATCTGCACGTTGGCCGTAGAACGATAGTCGCGATGCGCCAAGGCGTTCACAACAGCTTCGCGCAGGGCCTCTTCGGGCAATTCCAAGCGCTCATCCCGTCCGCGGGCTTTAATAATCAGCTCTGTATTCAGCTTTTCCAGCAGATATCCAATGACGGCCTGATAGATGGAATAGATATCTCCGTTAAAATCCTTGCGGTCAAGAATACGGGTTTTCGTCGAGCCCATAAACAACGCGCAGGAAACATTAGCGGCACTGTTGAACTTAAGAATATCATCCGCCAGCAACCAAGCTCCGGCATTGGTCATTTTCCCGTTACGAATCAGATGGAGATTTTCCAATGTCTGGATTTTATTCATCCCGACCGGAAGTCCGGCATGACGCGCAAAACGGTTAAAGCGCTCATCAGTTAGATCCGCATTCATGTCGAACCATTCGTTCGCCATCTCATCAAAATGGATAACGCCTTCTTTGAAGAAAAACTCACGGATTTCATTACGGCTCATTTGTTGCGAGGTGGCTCCGTCGCGAAGATAGAATTTTCCACCGAATGAGTACGGCTTGCTGTTTTGGGGCGGAACAGACACGCAAAGAACGTTCTCCACAGAATCAATTTCAACCACCAGCGGCGGTTCAATCGAACGGGCGATATTCTGCACTTCCGACTTCAACTTGTTGATCTCCGTAACACCGACAACTTCGCCGCGATCGGAAACGCCGATCAGGACGATGCCTCCGGTCGAGTTGACGAACGCACACAACTCACGTCCAAGATGAGAGGTCCCCGACAGTTTAAACTCCGTCGTAAACCCTTCTCCCAAAGCGATTATGTCACGCAGAACTTTCATCACTTACGCTTCATTGTAAAATCCGGCGGCGGATAAGACTCCGATGCCTGAATCCGTCATCACCGAACAGGCACGCGAAATGTCATCGAAACGAACGACGATCAGTGCATTTTTATTCGGCTTGCAGGCAAAGGCGTACATATACTCAATACTCAAGCCGCCCGCCTCGGCGACCTTAAGAATTTTCTCCAGCCCGCCGGGTTCATCAGCTACTTCAATCGCCAAAACCTCCGTCAGGTTCACAGTGAAGCCCGCCGATTCCAGCACCTCTTTAGCACGTTCCCATTCGCGGATGATCAACCGCAGAATTCCAAATTCACTGGTGTCCGCCAGCATCATCGTGACGATATTCAAACCGGCATTTGACAGCACTTCGCACGCATTGCTGAGATGTCCCGGACGGTTTTCTAAAAAAATAGAAAGCTGTTTCAATTTCATCGTATTTCCTCCCCTTTATTGCGTTGATCAATCACTCGCTTCGCTTTTCCTTCACTGCGCACAATGGTATTCGGCTCAACCAGACGAATCGGTACGCGCAGACCCACCACATGCTCGACCGCAAAAGCCAGTTTTTTCTGCATCGATTCCAGCTCGCGAATCCGGTCGCCGAACATTTCTTTAGTCACCTCAACCTGCACTTCGATTTGATCGAGCCCGCCTTTTCGGGTAAGCAGAATCTGATAATGCGGAACGGTTTCCTCCACTGAAAGCAGCGCGGCTTCAATTTGCGACGGGAAAACATTTACCCCGCGAATGATCATCATATCGTCGCTGCGCGAGCGAATCCGGTTAATCCGGCGGATAGTGCGTCCGCACGCGCAAGGCTTCGAAATAATCGATGTGATGTCGTGCGTGCGGTAGCGGATCATCGGGAACGCCTGTTTCGTGAGCGTAGTGATCACCAGTTCGCCCTCTTTGCCGTCGGGCAGCACTTCATCGGTTTCCGGATCGACAATTTCGATTAGAAAATGATCTTCAAAAATATGCAGCCCGGCCTGTTCCGAGCATTCGATGCCGACACCGGGGCCGATGATTTCAGAAAGACCGTAAATGTCATAGGCCTTGATACCCGACTCACGCTGGATGTATGCACGCATCGCCTCAGTCCACGGCTCCGCGCCGAAAATACCGATTTTTATACCGAGTTCTTCAAACCGCACACCGCTCGTGTTTACCTTTTCGATCAAATGGATGAAATAGCTCGGTGTACAGCAAATGGCCGTAACGCCGAAATCTTTCATCACCAGAATCTGGCGTTCCGTATTGCCGCCGGAAATCGGAATAACGGCCGCACCAAGCCGCTCTGCGCCGTAGTGCGCGCCGAGTCCGCCGGTGAAAAGGCCGTAGCCGTAAGCGTTCTGCAGCACATCGCCGGCATGCATACCGGTGGCAACGAACGAGCGCAGCATGACGCTGCTCCAGACATCCAGATCGTCTTTGGTATAGCCGACCACAATCGGTTTACCGGTCGTGCCGCTGGAGGCGTGCAGGCGGACAACCTCTTTCATCGGCACAGCAAAAAGACCGTACGGATAGGTGTCGCGCAAATCGGTCTTCTGCGTAAACGGAAGTTTCGCCACATCGTCCAAACATTGGATATCCGCAGGCTTTAAACCGCGCTCATCCATACGTTTCCGGAAAAGTTCTACGTTGTCATAGCACCGCTGAACGGTGTCTTGCAACCGGATCAACTGCAACGCACGCAGTTCATCAGGCACCAAATAGTCAGGCATTGATTCGGGATGGATGTTGTTTTTCATGTCTCTTGCTCCGCTAAATTTCACTCCTTAGATGTGTGGGTGAGTGGCTGGGTGGGTGGGTGTGGGAGTTTGTGGGTGCGTGAGTGAGTGGGTAAAAGTACTGATAGTCGCAACCCTCTTCTTCCACCTTCGATTCAAATGTACACCATTGATCCGACTGGTCGATCATACGAACCAGTCCGCCATTGATGGACTCATACACCGCATCTATCTTTTTAAACCACTCCGGCGTGATATAACCGCAATGGGAAGCAAATTCCAACCACGACGGCGTCTCCGCCGCTTCGCTGTCGGCATCCGTCAATTTGCTGCGAAAATGCGCCGGATAACGCCGCTTGCGCCAGGCTTCAGCAACCTGCTCACAAACCGAGCGCGATGAATGCCGAATCTGATCGGGTAGAGAATAGCGTTCTTCCGGCGGCCATTTTTTTGACAGTTCAAAAATCTGCATGGCTGCATCGAACGCTGTCCGATACACCCGCAAGTCTCTAAAATGTTTAACCAACCCCATCTCTACTCCCTCACGCACCCACAAACTCACACACCTCTCTCACTCACCCACATACCCACGCACCCACACACATCCCTCTCCATCTCACTCACTCACGCCCACACACACAAACTCACACACCGCTCCGCCCCAGCTCAAAAGCTGCGTCGTTTACTTGATGTAGTTTTTCAGGCAGCACTTCGTGAATAACTTCCAGCCAAGCTTCAGATGAAACATCCAAATAACGGCTCAACAAGCCGAGCATCGCAATATTCAGAGCCCGTTTGTTTCCCAGCTTTTCCAAATCGATTTGATCAGGTTTCAGAATCACCGTCTGCGGTGAGCACTCCGCTTCGTAGAGCGGAAGCTGATCGTCTTGAAACAGAACAAGAAAGTCAATTTCTCCAGCGGGAACCATCGGGCTGAACACTTTTTTACCGAACCGTACGTCGCTGCAAATGGAACCGCCGCGCTGGCTCATGCCGTGTACCTCGGCCTTCTTCACATCACGGCCCTGCCGGAAAAAGAGGTCGGCGAGAATCTGCGTGGAGGTCAGAACGCCCATGCCGCCCAGCCCGGCGATTTTAATGCTGGTTACTTTTTCATTCATACAAATCATCCTTCGGTTGTCGCAGGTTTTACGCCTTTACGGGCCACAGCCAGGATACAGGGCCGCCGCACAATCAAAACCGTCAATTCATCTTTCGCCAACGCCTCGACGAGTGCCGCTTCAAATTCTGCGGGCTGACGAATCGGATCAAACGTTCCAACGTTTGGAACATTCATTGCACGGGCGATTTTTTCGTAGTCGAGCTGATTGGCCGGTGAATGATCCAGCAGACGTCCGGTGCCGGGATGCTCCTGCTGACCGGTCATCGCAGTGGTTGTGTTGTCGAGAATGAGCAGAACATGCCCGGTCGGCGGTACGTTATAGGTCATTTCAGCCAAACCGGTGAGTCCGCTGTGAACAAAGGTGCTGTCACCGATCACGCTGACCACACGCTTGGCTTCCTCGCGCGGCAGAACGTGACGCAACCCAAGCCCCGTGCCGAGACTTGCCCCCATGCAGATTTGCGTGTCCATAGAGGACAACGGCGGCAATGCGGCCAGCGTATAACAGCCGATATCTCCCGCGACAATGCAGTTATATTTTTTGAGCAGATCGAACGTAATGCCGTGCGGACAACCGGCGCAAAGCTGCGGCGGTTTGCCGCGCGGAGGAACCGCTTCAGGCGTAACATCGCCCGCCAGAATGCGTTTTACGCGGGAAACATTCAGTTCACCGAAACGATACATTTCCGGCGCGCTTTCAATCGTTCCGCCTGCGGCACGCACGGCATCGGCCATCACCGGATCATTTTCTTCAATCACCACAGCGCGCTTGACCGATTCAATAAAGTTGAGCATCTTGCGCATAGGAAGCGGGTAACTCATACCCACCTTAAAAAACGATGCGTCCGATGCGGCCTCCCGGGCGTGCTGATAGGCAACGCCTGAGACTAAAATACCAAGGTCACGTGAACCCTCGATCTCCTGATTCGGGCCGTCCGTTTCATTCCATTCAGCAATCTCCGCCAGCTTTTGACGCAAACGGCGGTGCGCCGGACGGGCGTGACCGGGAACCATCACACGATACGGAATATTGCGCACGAAATGCGCCGCCGCCAGACCGGTGTCCGGCGCACGCGGCATAACAATTGTACCGGAATGACAAACGCGCGTAGTCAGCTTAAGCAGCACCGGAATTTTCCAGCGTTCGGAAACTTCAAACGCCAGACGGGTATAATCATAAGCTTCCTGCGAATCGGACGGTTCAAATAACGGCACACCGGCGGCGACCGCGTAACGGCGCGAGTCCTGTTCATCCTGACTGGATGCCAGCCCCGGATCATCCGCCACCACAAAAACCAGTGCGCCGTCCACCCCGCTGTAAGCGGCGGTAAACAGGACATCCGCCGCGACATTCAGCCCGACATGCTTCATCGTCGTGAACGCACGGACACCGGCGAAGGACACACCCAGCGCCACTTCGGCGGCGACTTTTTCGTTGGGCGCCCACTCCGCCTTGCCGCCCAACTGATTATACACGTCGAGAATTTCACTCGACGGAGTACCGGGATATCCAATTCCACGGGCGGCCCCCGCATGCAGCGCGCCGAGTGCCACGGCTTCATTGCCCATTAAAAATTTTCGTCCCATTATAATCCCTTATTTAAAAGCTCCAGTACCCAGTCCGGGGTACGGACCGGCTTTCGCGTCTCCATCGAAAGCATGGCGTGGACGGTATAGCCGTCGGCCACCGGCCCCGAACCGTCGGCCTGTACAATCCGGTTCTCAAACACGAGCCGGACGCGGCCTTCAGCACGCATCGTAACGGTCATCTCAAGCAGGTCGTCATAGCGCGCACGCCCGCGGAAAAAAACTCTCGCCTCAACCAGCGGCATAAAAATTCCGCGCCGCTCCCATTCGGCGTAGGGAATTCCCAGTGCGCGCGACAACTCGGTGCGTCCAACCTCAAACCACTCCAGCACCCGTGAGTTATACACGGTTTGCATCTGATCGGTTTCACTGTAACGGACACGGAATTGAAATGTATGCGACAATACGGGGTGCTTCATTATTTTCCATCCAACTGATTCTGCTTTATAAACGTCTCATATTGATCTTTCGAATCAAAGCAGAAGGAATTTTAACAAAATAATTACGGTCAAAATAATGGGAGAGAATTTTGCTGGTGTGAATAAAAATCATTTTGTCCTTAATTATTTTGATCCTTTTCTGTTTTTGGTTGCGGCTGCGCCGCGCCGGGTTTTTTATTCCAAACTCCCGAAAATCAGCTCCCCACTTTGGGATAAGAGCCGAGCACGTTGAAAACCGCGCAGTGCCGGGCGAGCGCATCAAGCGCAATTTTTACATTCGGGTCATTCGCATGGCCTTCGAAATCCACAAAGAAATAGTATTCCCACGCTTTGTTTCTGCTGGGACGCGATTCGATCTTGGTCATATTGATGCGATTCCGCTTCAGCGCATCGAGCGCATCATGCAACGCACCGACCTGGTTTTTAACACCGAAGTAAATTGACGTTTTGTCGTCACCGGTCGCTTCGCCGTATTTACGCCCGATAACCAGAAAGCGAGTGGTGTTGCCGCTGGCATCCTGAATATTTTCGGCAATGATATTCAGCCCGTAAAGGTCGGCGGCCAGCGCACTGGCAATGGCGCCGCAGTCGCTTTTCGCGGCCAGCTCAGCGGCGAACGCGGTGCTGTTGACCGCCTCCAGTTCAACACCGGAAAGATTTTCTCCGAGCCAGCGGCGGCACTGGCCGATCGCCTCCTGTTTGCTGCAGACTCTGGTTATTTTCTCTCGCGGCACGGAGGCCAGCAGATAGAGCGAAACCGGCAGATAAATTTCCGCACAGATTTTCAACTGAGTACCGGTGAACTGATCAAAGGTATGGGTCACCGCACCTTCGATGGAGTTTTCAATTGGAACGACTCCGTAATCAGCCGATCCGTGTTCCACCGCATGGAAAACGTCCGTAATGGTTCCGACCGGATGATAATCCACACTGGCGCCGAATTTGGCATGCGCCGCCTGATGGGTGAAGGTTGCCGGAGGTCCGAGATAAGCGATTTTCAGGTCGTGTTCCAACGCCAGCGAAGCCGACATGATTTCACGATAAATCGCCCGCGCCGATTTTTCAGGCAGCGGGCCTTGATTCAGGGCGGAAATCCGGTCAAAAACCGCTTTTTCGCGGGACGGGACATAAATTTCCCCGCCCTGCGCTTTTTTGGTTTTCCCGATTTCCAGCGCGACTTTAATCCGCTCGTTCAGGAGCTTAATCAGTTCCACATCCAGATCGTCAATCTGCTTCCTCAAAATCTCCAAGCTCATTGTCATCCTCCTTTACATCCTGTTGACCCCGTTTTTCCAGCTCCTTTTCCATGGCAGGGAATGTTTTTGTCCGCTCCGGCTTTGCCATACGCCTGAGTTCCTCCATGCCGGGCATCTCATCCAGACTGCGCAGTCCGAAATGTTCGAGGAACCGCCGGGTCGTTCCAAAAAGCCACGGACGGCCCGGCAGATCGCTGCGGGCAACCACCCGGACCAACTGCATTTCGACCAGATTGCGCAGCACCTGATCCACCGCCACACCGCGCACCGATTCAATCTCGGAGCGCAAAATCGGCTGGCGATAAGCAATAATGGCCAGCGTTTCGAGTGCCGGTTTTGAAAGCCGGGCGTTCTGATCCTTATCCAGCAATGTGCGAACCCACGGCCCGCAGTTGATTTCGTTCTGCAGCCGGAACCCATGGGCGACATCG